>CALAVD010000236.1 GCA_937892085.1 uncultured Prevotellaceae bacterium | reverse complement strand
CTATATCCTCTCCCTTTCAATTATTTTTGTGTTTGTTGATATTTTTGGTAAATTCGTAGAAAAAAAAATGCGACATTTTGTGTGTGAAATTTGCTCTTGTTTGAATATTTAGTAATTTTGTATTTTTTATACATCTCAATGCCAATAAAATTCTATAAATATTATCAAAGATGAAGAAGATTCTAACGTGTTTAATGGTCGCCATAGCGGCGACTGCGGTAGCACTGGCCGACAATGTAGACAAGCTATCGGCTGGGACTAAAGTTTTCTTGCAGCAACGAGCAATTAGAGAATTGCAAGATACTGCAATTCTCAAAAAAAGCCCTTATGCAAGCCCAAAAGCGGTGAATGGTGTAGAATACATCAATTGCTTCATCAACCTTAATGACGCATCAATAGGGGAACTAGAGGCACTTGGTGTTATCGTAAATGGTGTTTATAAGCACTTTGTCACTGCAAAAATCCCAGTTGATAAAATTGAGGAAGTTGCTAAATTGGGCAGTGTAAAACAGGTTTCTGTTTCTCGCAAAATGAAAATGTTTACTGACCAAGCTTGCTCGGTTACTAATGCCGACAAGGCATGGGACGGCACAAATTATGGTCTTCCTGAGGAATTTACTGGTAAGGATGTGGTGCTTGGTATAATTGACGATGGTATTGAGTTTAACCACACGGCATTTAAAGATGCAAGTGGCAATTCTCGAGTGAAAGCGGTATATCGACCCAATCAAACCACTGCAAGCACAGGAGGAACAACTGTTACTATCGATGGTGTTACCCTTAGTGGATATCAGTACACCACAACTGATGGTATTTCAGCCTTAACGACCGATGATACAGGAGCTAGTCATGGAACTCATACCACAGGTTGTGCTGCAGGTTCAAAAGTGGGAAATTATTCCGGTATGGCTCCTGAAGTAGATCTTGTTCTTTGTGGAGCAGGCGAAGGAAGTGGACTTACCGATGATGCTATTCTTAATTCGGCCAAATATATTGCAAACTATGCAAAGAGCGTTGGTAAGCCTTGTGTCATAAGTATCAGTTTAGGTAGTGAGGTTGGCCCTCACGATGGCAAGAGTGAAATATCATTAGGTTATGATGAGATTGCTGAACAATATGGTTCTGTGATACTTTTAGCCGCTGGTAATGAGGCAGATCGCACAGGTTATGCAAATAAGACATTAGCAAGTAGTAGCGATGCCATGGCAGTGATTCACACTCCCATCAGCAGCATGTCGAACTACGGGTTGTACATTTATGGCATTTGTGATGTCTGGAATAGCACAAGTGATCAACTCAAAGTTCAAGTGAAAGTGTTGAATAGCAGTGGGACTGCTGTTTACACCAGTGAAGCAATGAGTAATGGAACCATTAGCGCTAGCACACTATCTAGTTATTTTACATCAGTAAGTGATGGTGGTATTGAAATAGCGGGTAGTGTTGATGCTGAGAATGGCCGTTACAACCTCAATATTGTACCTTATTTAGGAACAAACAAAGGTTCCTACAAACTTGCATACGTTATCACTGGCAGTGCTGGCAATGTTATTAATGTCTTTACCGAGAATAATTATAGCCAATTGGCTTCTTCTGGCTCGATTAGTGGATATACATTGAGCAAAGGACAAAATGAGGGAACAATGTGTGACGACATGACAGGCAGCAAGACCATTAGTGTTGGCGCTATGTGTTCACGTCTTAGTGTGCCTTACAATTATGGCAGTAGTACTGGCTCATATAGCAATAGCTCATATAGCCAAGGCGATATTGCCTATTTCTCAAGTTATGGGACAGACTATAATGGCGTAGATCATCCATTTATTACAGCGCCTGGTCATTCTGTTGTTTCATCTATTAATCGTTATGCAAGCCCTTCGTCTTCTGATGCGTCATATCGTTATTCATTGGGGACAAACACTTATGATTATTGGGGACCAATGAGTGGCACTTCAATGGCTACCCCAATCTCGGCTGGTGTTGTTGCTCTCTACCTGCAAGCCGACCCAACTCTTGATGTTGATGGAGTGAAAGAGGTTATAAGGAATACCGCAACTGCTTATAGCAATCCAGCCAGCCCTGCTAAGCAGAGGGGTAATGGAATAATCAATGCATTGGCTGGAATTGAGTATATTTTAAATAATACGACGACACCTAAAATCACCGCCTCGCCCACAAGCCTCGACTTTGGCGACGTGGCAGCGGGGACTACTACCACTAAGACTTTTACCGTTACCGGCGAGAACCTTGAGGGAAACATCTCGCTCACAAAGAGTGGCAGCAACTACTCTATCGACAAGACATCAATCACTAAGAACAGTGATGGCACGGCAAGTGCTACCGTCACTGTGACCTTCAGCCCAACAGCCAATGTGTCGCAGACCTACACCGGCACCGTGACCCTTGCAAGCAGTAATGCCTCGAGTGTTACAGTGTCGCTCACCGGTAAGGGTGTTTACAACGCTCCCGTCATCGCCGCTAACCCCACGAGCTTGAGCTTCACCGGCAACAGCGGCTCTACCTACACCAAGACAGTGACCGTGACCGGCAGCAACTTGCAGGGTAATATCACCGCGGCTATCCAGGACGATGCCAACGGCTTCTACAGCGTGAGCCCCACAAGCTTCAATGCTGCTTCGACTACCGTTACTGTGACTTGGGCTCCAACCGCAGGCGGCACTTCGACTGCCAACCTGGTGCTCACCACCACTGGCACTGGTGCCAACACCGTGACAGTGCCCATTACCGGCACTGCCCAGGGCCCAACAATCGCTGCTAACCCCACGAGCTTGACATTCAGTGGCTATGCAACTCAGACCTATACTCAGACCGTGACTGTTACTGGCACCAACCTGAGCCAGAACATCACCGCGGCAATCAGTGGTGCTAATGTCTATAGCATCGACAAGAGCTCGCTCAGCACCAGCGGAGGATCTATAACCGTTACCTGGGCTCCAACTGTCGCTGGCAACACCACCGCCACGCTCACCCTGAGCAGCAACGGCGCCAGCACCGTGACCGTGCCCATCACCGGCACCGCCCAAGCAGCAACACCAACTCTCATGGTCGATAAGACGACACTTGCCTACGAAACACAGCTCAACGAGAGCAGCAGCCAGACGGTTACCGTGAGCGGTCGCTTCTTGAGCGAGGACGTGGCAGTGACCCTGACCGATGCAAACAATGTGTTCTCGATCGACAAGAATAGCCTCGACTACACAACACTAAACAACGACGGCTCGCTCACCGTTGCTGTGACCTTCAACTCGGCCAACGAGGGAACTTTCACTGGCACTTTGAACCTCACCAGCGGCAACGTTTCGCAGCAAGTGGCTCTCACAGGTACTGCTAATGACACGCCCACCTACATCTATGTGCTCACCACCACATTGACTGCCGGAAATGAGTATCTGATCGTGAGCGGCAACAGTGCCGGCTCTGCTTATGCAATGGGGCACAGCAACACAACTGTTGCAAGCGATGCAGTGACTATTAAGAGCGATGCATCGATTGCTGATGCGGTTTACATCGAGAGCGACGACGTTGATGCCACATCGGTGTGGACGGCAGGAAGCAGTAGCTCGTTGTGGACGTTCAAGAACGGTGATTACTATGCTACAAATTCGGGAAGTGGTAATAATCGCAAACTCACCTTTGCCACCAGTTCGACTAATAATTGGACTAAAGGAGATAACCAGTTGTATTATCAAGGTAAAAACAGTTACTACTTGAGATACTATAATAATACATTTAGTATCAATACAAGTGCTAACAACATTTATCTCTACGAGAAGACGCAGGTGGTGAAAACTCCATCGCTCAGTGTGGATCCTACACAATTAAGCTTTACCGCTACTCCAGGGCAGGTTCTTACCCAAACATTTACCGTTACGGGCACTCGTCTCAATAGTGATGTGACAGTGACAATGACCAATGATGTGGGTGGCGTATTTTCTGTAGATAAGAGCAATATCAGCATTAGTGAGGCAACTAATGGTGCAACAGTGACTGTAACATTCAATGCTCCCGAAGAAATGGGTTCTTATCGAGTGGGACAAGTTACGTTAACTAGTGGCTCTGCCAAAGCCGATGTATATCTTTTTGCTTCGGTGGGCGAGAATGGAACAGCTTATGGTAACTATCTCGATATCCAGAATTATTCTACAATAGGTCTTAATGACTGCTATGCCGAGGAATTTAATTCACCATATAATTATACCGAGTATGAAAGCGATGAGTGTGCTTGGCTCGATGTGCCTGGAGCAATGACATATATAGGTAGTGCTTATATGGGTCAAAAATGGCTTGGGCGCTATAATGCTAATGGTTACTGGTATGGTCACCAGTGGGATGCTACCGATGTGTTCCAAGGTTCAAGCTATTTTGCTATCGCTATTGATGAAAGCACCACAGGAACTTTGATGTTAGGCCCTAACGTTGAGAGCAGTGCTTTGACCTCTAACACAACTCAGTATTTTGGCTACTATAATGTTACTAATTGTACTCAGGTGAAAGCTTTATGCTATAATAACAGTGGTGTGTCGAGTTCTTATGCTACTTTCCTTGCAGTTTATGAACTCACCGAGAATGCCGATGGCTCTTTAACTGAGGGAAATCAAGTAGATTGGCAAAGTAGCACGACAACAAATTCAACTGTAACCTTGACCAGTGCCGAACTTGATGCAGACAAGATTTATCGAGTTTATGTAGGCGGCTATCGTGGCTTTATCTACGAGGTAGCTTTCCGCACTCCGCTGGTGACTACCGAGGCTACGCTTGCCACTATCGAAATGGAGGGTTATCCTGGCAACCGCTTCACGATTAGCGATGAGCTGGTTGCCGTTTATGCCAACGCCGACGAGGGCAAGCTGTGGTGCAAGGATCAGGGTAATGCCTCAATCTATGCCACCGAGATTCAAGATGGTCAAATCGACTACATGAAGGATCGTAGCTCTGAGTCACAGTATTGGCAGAGCAAGGGCGACTGGGATCAGAGCAACTGGGTTCTCCTGCAGTTCCCCGAAGGTACCGAGACCGACGGCATTAAGGCAATGCTCAATGCTGCCGTTGGCAAGAAGATTGTTGCTGGTAGTGTAACCGGTCGTTACACCGACGACATGAACTATACTATAGAGGTGCTTCCAGTAAATAATTCTTACACTCTCAGTACCGGTGATGATGCAGGCTATATTATGAACCTCTATTGCACTGCCAACTTCCTGCCCTCGAACTTGAATATCAACGGTGGTAAGGGCGCACTTGGCAGGTATCATGGTGACGACGTTTACTACTTCTTCATGAATCCTAAGATTCAGGAGGTTTGCGAAATTACCTATGCTGAATGTGAAGACAATAACGTGTTTGTCGTTCCCGACAACGACAGTGAGATTAGTGGTGCGTTGACAGTTGACTGGAGCTATAATGCCGAAGGTACTCAGAGGCCAACACCAGGTGCGGCTTACCGTTTTGTTGCCGTGGTACAACGCACTGCCGACAGTGACTATGGTCATTTCAAGTCGATAGACCGCGAGCCAAGCACCAACTTTGTGGTTTATCCGTTGAACTTGTCAACTGCCGATGGCAGCGACAACATCATCACCGCCATCAACGGTGTCTTCGCCGATGGCTATCGTGAGGTGGTGGGTGTTGACTATGTTAACACTGCTGGTATGATAAGCGACAAGCCGTTCCAGGGCATGAACATAGTGGTGACGCGCTACAGCGACGGCAGCAAGACCACTGCGAAGAAAGTGTTCAAATAAGCGCCTGCGGCGCGAGGAACGTGAATCGTGGAACGAGGAACGGATCTCGCCTGCAACACTAATCAATAAAAAAGGTCGCTCCCATTGAGGGGGCGGCCTTTTTGGTATTTGTTGTTTTTCTAGATTTTCTAGAGATTCTAGATTTTCTAGATACGCTAGATTTTCTAGATACGCTAGATTTTCTAGAG
>CALAVD010000235.1 GCA_937892085.1 uncultured Prevotellaceae bacterium | reverse complement strand
AACAAAAACAGCCAAGAACCCATCTCAACATTTTATTAATTTATAGAACCCACCTCAAGTCTAACATCGCAACATTGCATCCAACATTGCATCCAACATTGCAAGACTATCACCATTAATCCCCAAAAACAATATCAATCGTTTCACGTGCTGAGTATTAAATTGAGCAAGGCGAGCGGCTACCGCAACAACGTCCATTCTGCATTATCAATTATGCATTGTTACGGAGTTGGTTTTGTTCTGTATTGCAAGTTGTCAACTTGCTTCTTTCTGCATTCAGTATTGTTAAATCGCGGCGTTCAAAATCCGTGTTTTTTTAATATTGCCTTTATCGCCCACAAGCTGCTACATTCGCACTCAAAAAAACATAATGGAACCTAAAACTATTACCGAAGAATTTATGTATCGCTTGGCAGGAGAGAGAAAATTTCATCGTGACAACTTTCGCAGAGATACACATCTTTTTGCACATGATCCAATGCCCAGATTAGCAGAATATTCTTTTAATCATGTGGATCTGTGGCATGGGCTGTGGTATCAGGGAGAAATGGCTTGCCTTTTCGGAGAGCCAAACGTAGGTAAGACTCTTCTTGCTATACAAATCGCTAAAGAAATATGCACAAGAGGACTCAAAACTCTATATTTCGACCTTGAGAATGTTGCACATCAATACAAGATGAGATACAATTCACCCACGCTTGACTTGAATAGAGTAATTGACGAAAACCTCATCGTCATGCCTCTAAATCATCAAAACAAAAATGTGACACCCAATCGAAGAGCACTTCTTGACGCCATTCTCAAAGAATTCGTCAACGAGAAAGCACCTGTCATAATCATCGATGACATCACACACCTCATCGGATCTGGAGACCAAGCCGACATTCACTTCGTGCTTAACACTTTAAGAAGTTGGACACAGCACTTCCTCGTTTCAATTCTTGTGATTGCTCACTCAAGAAAACGTAAACCTGCCGAACTTACTACAATAGAGTCTCTGGCGGGCTCTTTTGAGTACGCCTATGCTTTCGACTCCATCTTTTCTCTAACATGTGCTAATGATTACAATAAGCAGAACTATAACATCTCTCATTTTATAAAACATCACAAAAATCGCATCGGACCAGTTGTCTATAACGAAATGAACGTCATCACTGCACAACTGGGAAGAGACGAGAATAGCGGTTCTTTGCAATTCATTGAACTATATTCCGGAGGCAATGAGAGACAACTCCTGCGTGACAATGGCCTAAAGATTGGAAATCAAACTAATCAAGCTATCTTGAAATACAAAAAAATGCACTACTCAACACGGGAAATTGCAAACTTAATAAATTGTTCACAATCCCATGTATCAAGAATTATACGCAAGTATGAAAAACAATCAGAAAATAAAAGCGAGTCTGACAGCGACACCATAATCGACATGACAGAGCCTTACAAGCAGAAAGAAATAGCTATAACACCCCAACATAGAATTAAACTTGAACCAGACACAACACCTATCTACAACTGCTACAACTACACTCATGATCCCCATGGCTTCCCTATTTCCTTAGAAGCCTACAAAATATACTACCCCCAATTATATGAAGAGTATTTCAAATATGATAACAACAACAATGATGATATCCTATATGACGAGTCAAGTGAGTTAAGTGAGTTAAGTGAGTTAAGTGAGTCAAGTGAGTCCATTATCTAAAAAAATCGCCTGGCAAGAGGAGCCAGGCGATAAAAAATCTTTCTAAATTGTGTGTTAAGACAATTACTCAAGACCACGCAGGCGCAGCAGCGCCTTGGCATCGGGTTCCTTGCCGCGGAATTTCTTATAGAGTGTCATGGCGTCCTCGGTGTCGCCTGCTTCAAGGATGTAGCGACGATAGTCGTTGGCTACATTCACATTCATGGGTCCTTCTTGCTGGAAGCGCTCCCATCCGTCGGCCTCCAGCACTTGAGACCACAGGTAGGTGTAGTAACCGCAGGCATACTGC
Source organism: uncultured Prevotellaceae bacterium (assembly GCA_937892085.1). GTDB lineage: Bacteria > Bacteroidota > Bacteroidia > Bacteroidales > Muribaculaceae > Sodaliphilus. The sequence goes on along the minus strand of CALAVD010000235.1, from coordinate 5,122 downwards.
TCATCGTTGAAGATGTGCTTGAAGTAAGGGCTGCGATAGCGATACTCGATGATCTTGGGCATGTGGAGGCGTTTTGCCACCGAGCGCTCAAAGGCCTTGACGTCGATGTTGTCGCACCAGTTGAGCTTGTGCCACTCGATGTCGAGCAAGGCGGCTCCCACCAGCTCGGTAGTCATAAAGCCCTGGTTGAACTTCGATGACTCAATGAGCTTATCAACAAGAGCTTGCGGAATCACCTCGCCAGTCTTATAGTGCTTGGCGTAATTCTTAAGCCCTTCGGGCCCCAGCATCCAGTGCTCGTTGATTTGCGACGGCATCTCCACGAGGTCTCGGTCAACGTTGGTGCCAGCCAGCCCTCGATAAGCTACCTGGGTCAGCATGCCGTGCAGCGCATGCCCAAACTCGTGAAATACGGTCTCCACCTGGTCGATAGAGAGCAGCGAGGGGGCGTCTTTGGTGGGAGGGTTGAAGCTGCCCACGTTATAGACGATGGGGCGCTCCACAACGCCGTTGTAGTTATAGGCAGTCAGCATCTCGTTCATCCAAGCGCCTTGAGCCTTGGTGGCGCGTGGGAAATAGTCGGTCATAAACACTGCTAAATGCTTGCCCTGAGCGTCCTTCACGTCATAGACGGTGACCTCGGGGTTATACTTGGGAGCATCTTTCATCTCGGTGAAAGTGATGCCATAGAGCTTATTGGCAACATAGAAGATTCCGTTCTTCACCACACTGTTGAGTTCGAAGTAAGGACGTACCTCGTCCTCGCTGAAGCTGTAGCGCTCGGCCTTCACCTTGCCGGCATAGTAATAATAGTCCCACGGCTCAAGCTTGAAGTCGGCACCATGAGCATCAGCGTAGCGCTGCATGTCGGCCACTTCCTGGTCAACCTTCTTGATAGCCGGGAGCCAAATCTGCATGAGCAGGTCCTCGGCATTCTCCACTGTTTTAGCCATCACGGGGTCGCAAGCATAGTCGGCATAGGTTTCAAATCCCATCAAGCGTGCTTTGCGCTGGCGCAATTTGAGGATTTCATTGATGTTGTTGCTGTTGTCCCACTCGTCACCATGGCTGGCAGTAGTGGTATAGAGTTTGTACATGCGCTCACGCAAGTCACGACTGTCGGCATCATTAAGCACAGCCAAGCGAGTGCTCGAGGTTGCGGTAAAAGCCCATCCCTGCTGGCCACGACTCTTGGCGAGCTCGGCAGCACCGTCAATCACCTCCTGCGAGAGCCCCGAGAGCTGAGCCTTGTCGGTGACATAGATTATACACTCGCTCATGTCGTGCATGATGTTCTTGCCAAAAGCGAGCATAAGTTCCGACTCACGCTTGTTGATAGATTTGAGCTCCTCCTTTTGCTGTGGACTGAGCAAGGCTCCTTTGCGCACGAAGCGCTTGTAATATTTCTCCACCAGTCGTTTTTGAACTGGGTCAAGTCCCATCTGGTCAGCATTGTTGTAAATCATCTTGATTCGCGAGAAAAGGCCGTCGTTCATGTAGATCTCATCACCATGAGCGGTCATTAATGGAATGAACTTCTCGGCAATCTCCTGCATCTCGGCTGTAGCGTCGCTCTCGTTCAGAGCCACAAACACAGCGCACACCCTATTATAAATCTCACCACTGTTGTCAAGGGCAAGAACGGTGTTCTCAAAGGTGGGAGTTTGACGAGCATTGGCAATCATGTCAATCTGCTGGTTGTGCTCGGCAATACCCTGCTCCAAAGCAGGCAGGTAGTGCTCATACTTGATCTTCTCGAATGGCGGAATCTTATACTTTGTAGTATATTCCGTCAAGAATGGGTTAGCGTTGTCGTCAGTTTTCACTTTCTTAGGTGTTTTGCCTGCTACTGGCAGTGCCAGCACAGCAATGGCAATTAATGATACAATACTTTTTGTCATAATTCACAAAATTTACTATTTAGTTAATATTATTTCCAAACGAAGGTTGCCACTTGAGGATAATGATCGCTGTCGCCAGCCTTGTCGCGACGCCACTCTACTGCCTCAAGATTGCCACGATACAAGATGTGGTCAATCTTGAAATATATGTGATTAGCATAGAATGTATAGGTTAAACCTGTTCCGCAGTCTTGAAATGTGTCTTTTAGGTCACCACCACGAATAGTTCTATAACAAAACGATGATGGCGTGTCGTTAAAGTCACCACACACTATAAGGTTTGAAGGACTCTTATCAATTATTGAACGAACTATAGCCGCCTCTTTTGCATGAATCACGAATGCCCGGCTTAATTTGTCTATTATTTGACTCAACTCTCTGCGTTCCTTAACATCCACATCAAGTTTCGTGATGCGGTCATATAGTTTCTTATCATCACTACCCATCCCGAAGGTGCGGAGATGAAGGTTCAAAATACGGAGCTGTAACCCTCCCGGGTACTGGAGATCAAAAGCCTTAACACAAACACCATCCAATTCGCCAAACACCGAATCAGGAACCACTTGATATGGGTATTTTGACATAATCACCAAATCACGGTTGCCATCGCTGTGATAAGGATACTTTTCTATAATTTCGTCACGCATACTTATCACATTGGAAACCTCCAAATAGTCGCGTTCTTGTGAGCCTTCTTGCATTAGCACAAAATCGGCATCTTGATCAAGAATGTATCGCATCGACTTTGATGGATGATCCTGATTTATATAGTCAAAGTTTGCGACATTGAACGTTAAAACCTTGAAAGCGCAATCAGCATCAACATTTTTGGCAAAGAAATTGACTGGGCACACTGTGCTCACCGCACTCCACGAAACAACGATAGCCACTATAGGGATTAGAGCATATTTCCACTTCAAAAAGCACAGCCACACAAGCGAAACCACCACATTCACCATTATTACTATAGGCATCGACAGTGTGGCAAGAGGCAACAAACGGCTTTTGGCAGGATTAACCAACCCACCCCATGCCGAGATTAACATTGCTATTGCAGCCAGCATGGTGACAACAAGCAACAATGTCTTTATAGTCAGCTTGCTAAATTTTAATCCTTTCATTATTTTTCATCTCTTGCGAGAGGCGTTAAACAGGAACTCGCGCTCTTCGTCGGTCAGTGCTGCATATCCCGACTGCTTGAGTTTACCAAGAATTTCATCAAGTTTTTCTTCATCTAATCTTGCAGCTCTTTGGTCATCGGGATGGGACGACGATGAATTGCCCCATGTGGATTGGTGATATTTGTAGGATGGCCCTTGACCAGCGTTACGCTTGTGGGGAGTTTTCGATTTGGGCTGACGTTTCTTGAACAACATGACCACCGAATCGATGCAACGATTTATCCACGACGTGATGTCATGACCTTGCTTTATAGCAAGCCCAAACCATAATCCCACGAGCGCACCGCCCAGATGTGCTATGTGACCTCCCATATTGCCGTTCTCAATGCCAATGACATCGATAAAGACAGTGATAATGGCAATCCACTTGAGAGAGATGCTTCCAAAGAAGAACAGCGAGACTGGATAATCAGGACGATAGAGAGTTGTGCCTACCACTATCGCAAGCACCGATGCCGATGCACCAAGCAACAGCGAATGCTGGCTCGACAGGTGAGGAATCAAATTATAACATGCCAAATACAAGGCTGCACCACCTATCCCTCCAAGCACATAAAGCCCACCGAGCTGACGAGGGTTGAAAAACTCTAAAAAAATGCGTCCTAACCAGTAGAGCCACAGCATATTGAAGAGGATGTGCATCACATCGTAGTGAGAGAACATATAGGTTATCAATGTCCAGGGATGTCGCAAGAAACCATATATATCAGATGGCAACTCTACCCACTTCACCATGGTCACACTGGCCCCGGTAAATAGAAACGACATGAAACCGGCAAGCCTCAACACCACAAACACTGCGATGTTGATGTAAATGAAACGCACCAGCAGCGAGCTGCCTGTGTAGCGTATTTTCAAATCATCAATGATAGACATAGTAATTGTCGAAGAAACCTTTCTTTTTCCAAAAAAGAATGAGAATTAGTCCAAACAGCATTCCTCCCAAGTGAGCGAAGTGCGCCACATTGTCCATTGCACCACTAACGCCAAAGAACAACTCAATCAAAGCAAAACCTACAACAGCATACTTGGCTTTAACAGGAATTGGTATGAACATTATGTACAACGGAATATTTGGGAAAAGCATCGCAAAGGCCAGCAAGATGCCAAAAATGGCACCCGAAGCACCCACTGTAATCAGGTTGTTATAAAACTTGTTCAGAAATCCCTTATCAAGTTCTCCAGAATTTATGGCATCATTAATAACGGACGTCGAAACATTGTTGATGTCGGCCAAAATGCTATTCCAAGAGAAGTGCCACACGATTTCCTGAACTAAACCTGCACCCAAACCGCACACCAGGTAAAACAACAAGTAACGCTTCGATCCCATCACCTTCTCAAGCATCACGCCAAACATCCACAATGAGAACATATTGAAGAAGATGTGAGCAAATCCGTTGCTGTCATGCATAAACATATAAGTGAAGAACTGATAGACATGGAAATCACTGCCTTTCCAGAAGTGAAGACCCAAGTAATGCGTCAAGTCAACAATGTTACGTGACCCAAGCAATATAGTGGCAAGCCACAATATCGCATTTATTATTATCAGGTGCATGGTCACAGGAGGTATTGACGGACCATTCAATCGAATTTTAGCGCTCATACTATTTCTTATATGTCATTTGTTATAAGCTTCTATTACCCAATCAACAAGTAACTGAGAAGCCATGCTTTGAAAGTACAAAAGTATATCAAAAACACGAAAAAACGCCTTTTTTAGTACGAAAAATGACCTTTTTTAATAAAAAATATAAATGCAAAATAGACAAAAAAAGTAAAAAAATAAAGTTATCTGATTACAAATTTGGAAATGAAATATTAAAAGATTTATATTTATTAAGTTCTAATTATGAAGAAACAACGGAATTAGATTTATCCAATTGTAATATAGATGATATTAGCATTTTATGTAGAATAAAATTTCAAAATTTAAAAAAGCTTGACTTATCATTAAATAAAATAAGGAGTATTGAACCATTAACTAAAATGAGATTAGATAATTTAACATCGCTTTATATCAAAAGTAATACTATT
>CALAVD010000234.1 GCA_937892085.1 uncultured Prevotellaceae bacterium | reverse complement strand
GTTGCCTAAGTAGCACCAGATGTAGGGCTGCCCGAAGAACCCGTCAAGGTCACGCCACATCTCTTTGTACTCGCAGTAATAGTCAAGCATCGTCATCTTGCCTTGTGGCACACCGATGAGCATCGCTTTGGCACGCTCTGGGGTGTAGTCCTTGCGTTGATAGTAGAGGAACCATCCCATCTGCAACCACTCGGCATGTGGGTCAACGGCGGTGAGACTCTCGTAGATGTGCTTTGATATGTTGTGCAGATAATCAGGCTCAAAGCTGGGCGGGTCCATCTCGTTGAATGGGTCGATGCCATAGATGTGGTCGGTGCCGAACATACGTGTTTGCTCTTCGAGGAACATCCTCTGGATTTTGGCATATAACGGGTCTTCGCTGTTGAGGAAGAAAGTGCGGTAAGGCTCCTCAAATTCATCCCAAGTGCTCATCGCTTTGATATCGGCATTGGGGTACATCTCTTTGAGCCGACGTGGCACATGGCCGGCAAAAGCAGGTAAAACGGGGCGCATATTCAGCGCTCGCTCACGCTCAACAATCTTCTTCTGCAACTCGGCTTGTCCGTCGAGCCATTCCTTGGGCAGCGGTCCGCACCAAGCGTCGATATTTGCCATGCGGTGCCAGGGGAGATATACGGGTCCTGTGAAATAGCCGCGCACTTCCTCGTCGGTCATGCCCATCCGTGTCCACACGTTATACCACACCGCTTCCTGTCCGGTAATGGCGAGAGGCATATTGATGCCGTTGAGCGCCATCCAGTCGATGAAGCGTTCCCAGTCGGCCCAGTCCCAAAAAGGCATTGTGTAGCCAAATGTGCAGTAGTTCAGGAAAAAACGCTGTGGCACCCGCGCCTCAACAGTCTCTTTAACAGGGACATCGGGCAGTGTGGCAGGCAGGTCAATGGCGATGTCGGCATACCACGACACCGTGGTCTTGCAGTAGCGGTTTAGGTAGCGGTTCAGCCCCACCGCCATAGAGTTGGAGCTGTTGCCGCCAATCACCACTTTGCCGCCACGACTTTCCAGCGAGAACACATCGGCGCCATCGAGAGTGGCTGTAATTATCTCGAACGTCACTTTTTGCGCCAATCGAGGTGACAATCGGCTGGCAAGAGCTTGCGCTTCGGTGATGTCACTCGCCACGGCATTCATGGCAATATTTAAAGCAATAGCGATAAGAAAAAATGCTTTTTTCATTATTTTTCAGATTGATTATAATTGCAAAATTACTAATTCTTTTTTTAGAAAATTCATTTTCTGTCGAAATGATTTTATATAAATAAAAAATTATGTGTAATTTTACATCGAATTATAATACACAATGCATAATGCACAATTCATAATGCATAATGTGGAATTGTTTAACTCTATGAATCAATTAAAAAATATTCTTAACAATCCCGAGGTAAGGGGAGTGGTGCGTTCCACTGCCGGCGAGATTGTAGAGTTTCACAATCCCGGGGTTAAAGACCTGTTCACCCTTGTGTCGACACGTCCTCAAG
>CALAVD010000233.1 GCA_937892085.1 uncultured Prevotellaceae bacterium | reverse complement strand
TCCCTACACGACGCTCTTCCGATCTGCCACCAATGTAACCGTTACAGCCGGTGAGAATGGGCAAAGCACTGCTACAGTGAACTTTATTGCTCCAGAGAAGTGTGTTGATGGAACAATGCTAAGCAATATTACCTCAATAACACTTACCCGTAACAATCAGGAGGTGAAAACATTCAGCAATCCCGAGCCAGGCGAGCCACTGTCGTTTACCGAGGAAAACGTCCCCGACGGAATGGCAACCTATGAGATTGTGAGCACCAACGAATTTGGCTCTGGTCCCGCAGCCACTGGCGAGGCTTGGGTAGGAGTTGACTATCCAACAGCACCTCTCAATGCTAAAGTGGCACTTGACAGCGATGGTCACCCTGTTATAACTTGGGAGGCTCCTCAAGGACCAGGCTATTATGGTGGCTATGTTGGTGACAACCTCACCTACTCAGTATACAACATTTCTACAGGAAACTTCATACAGCAAGGAATAGAAGGATTAAGCTATGTTGACGAAGCAGTAACCGAATCTAACTCTGGTAACCAGAAGCTACTGCAATATGCCGTCTATGCCAAATCAGATAAAGGACTCGGTGTTCCTGCAACAGCAATATGCATTACTGGAGCAAACTATGAGCTTCCATTTATAGAGTCGTTTGCCAACCACACTTTCACCTACTTGTGGGGTTTCAACGGCACCAATGGTGAGTCTTGGGTACTAGGTGATGACTGGTCCTATTATTCTCAGGACGATGATGATGGACTGCTTGCTTATCTACCCAATGTGGCAGGGTCGCAAGTTACCGTATTCTCGGGTAAGATAGCTATTAAGAATGCCCAGAATCCTGTTCTCAGCTTCTATTTAAATAAATTGCAATATGAAAACAACGGTTTCTATGAGACCAACCCCGATGATGACGAGCTCTATGTTCAAGTTGCCGCCGACGGCTACGACTTTAGCACGGTCAAGACTATTCGCATGGCTGACATCAACAAATCGGGTTATCAACTATATGAGGTTCCTCTGAGCCAGTTCGCTCAAAACGAATTCATTGTCATTGCTTTTCTGGAGAATGCTGTCAGCGATCAAACGCCCATCATGATTGATAACATCAAGATTGAGAACCGATTGACCGACAACCTCTCGTTAGTTGAAATCGATGCGCCCGAAAGTGTGGAAGTAAACCAGGAATTCAATATTGAAGTATCAATAGCTAATAACGGAACCAATGATGCTGAAAACTTCAGCATTGAGCTCTATCGTGGTGACGAGCTGGAGCAAACTATTGATGGACAAAACATTGCTGCAAACCAAACAACTAATTATACATTTAATCTCACCGCTCTACAGGCTTGGGGCAACGAAGAGACATTCATGGTGAAAGTTGTTTATAACCTCGACAATTACCTGAGCGACAATGAATCAGAGCCATTTACCATTGAAGTTGTTCGTCCTTTCTTGCCAGCTCCAACCAATCTTGCAGCTACCATTAATGAAGACATCGTTACTTTCACATGGGATGCTCCCGAAGGAATTGAGGTTTCGAGCGAGATAGTGACCGAAGATTTTGAGGGCTACACACACGGTGATCGCACTTTTGGCAATTGGATAACAAAGGATGAGGCCACATTTGGTGATTATGGAATTATCGACATTGAGGATGCAAGTGGTTCAAACATTGATTTCCCATACTACCTAGAGGAACAAGCATTCATGATTTTCAGCCCAGCAAGTGCTTGGCTTGACATCGAGGAAAACCCACAATGGGCTCCTCACAGTGGCAGCAAGATGGCAATCAGCATCTGCGACTACGCCAACACATTCGGTAGCAACTATCGCAATAACGATTGGCTGATTTCTCCTCAACTTGATGGCAATGAGCAGACCATATCATTCTATGCCCGCACTGCTTCGGCCACCGAGCGCAAGGACTATCTTGAGGTTCGTTACTCTACAACCGATACCGAGACATCAAGCTTTGCTCTTGTTAGTCGTGATGTAATTCAGCTTAACACAGAGTGGACTCGCTACGAAGTTACGCTGCCCGAGGGCACCAAGTATTTTGCTCTACGTAACAATTCGGACATGGGTACTGGCGTACTTCTCGACGACATAACCTATTCTCTTGGTGGCGAGGCTCCAGCTCTAACGTTGCTTGGCTACAATCTTTATTGCAACGGCAACCTTGTCAATGAGTCTCTCATCACAGGCACCTCATTTGATGTTGCTAACCCTGAAAATGGTGATTACATTGTCAAGGCTGTTTATCAGGAAGGAGAGTCAGAACCATCTAACGTATATGTTCTTTCCATCACCTCAATAAATAATATTCTTCAACCTTTCAATGAAAATGAGCCATTATATGACCTCATGGGACGCAGAGTGCTTCGCCCCACTGATGGTTGCATCTACTTGCAAAAGGGACGCAAGATAATTTACCACAGCAGGTAATGGAAACTGAATAATTGATTAACAAGGTGGGGTGAAATTAATTTCATCTCACCTTAATATTTTTGTATAATCAAAATTTCAATACTTTTGCAATGCCTAGTTAATAGAGTTTTTATCTTATTTCCTGACTTCGTCGTTGGGACACCCAAATTAGTGTGGTGATGGCAGTAGTGGCTCAAGTAGACGTTGCTCAGGGGTTGTGAGCAAGGTTTGCGATGCTGTCTTGCCATTCTTGAGTATAATCGTGACTGTGGAAATAGTCTTGGCGATATCAATGACATTGTCAACGCTCAAGTTGATATCCAACGTTTTGAGGATGCGTTCAAGCTCCTTGTAAACCTTGTACGCCATGAAGCAGATACAGATGTGCGCTTCAATGCGTCTTCCTGTGAAATGAAATACTGGACGTGTCTCCAATTTGCCTTTCACGACCCTAAAGGCGCGCTTCACTCCCCAAAGTTCGTAGTACCGCTCTATCATGGCACTTGCCTCGAGGTCTGTGTTGGTTACATAGCTTTTGAGCCAGTACCAAAGCGCGTCGTCAACTATTTTCTGCTCGTCAATACTGACGTGAACATCATTCTCGACCACAAGAAATTTGTTATAGCCGCGTTGGTTGATATTCTTCTTGTTTACTTTTCCCGAAGCGTATGAATTGCGGAGACGCTCAATCCCCTTATCCCGGTTGTGACGGTCCTTTTTTGCCCGCTCCTCGGACAAGAAACTCCATCACCCCAAGACTCCGTAGAGAGGACAAGAGAACAAAAGGACAAGAAACCCCATCACTCCAAGACTCCGTAGAGAGGACAAGAGAACAAAAGGACAAAAAGAAGGTTGGGGGTTGTTGGTGTAGTGCGCCGTAAGCACGGCGTTCATTCTCATCTCAAAATTCTCACCTCAAAGCCCTCACCTTAAAACGACTTTT
>CALAVD010000232.1 GCA_937892085.1 uncultured Prevotellaceae bacterium | reverse complement strand
TCAACTCTCAACTCTCCCCTCTCAACTCTCCCCTCTCAACTCTCCCCTCTCAACTAAAAAACTAAGAACTATAAACTGATAACTAACAACTCGATATGAAACTCATCAACGACAATTTTGACGACTACTTCGAGGGGAACGCACCTTCAAGGAAAACCAACGAACCCTACGTAGAAACCGAAGAAGAGCGCGAAGAGCGTGAGCTGAATGAGACCACCATTGAGCGACGTTCCAACAAGAAACGCATCTCGCTCATCTTGGGCTCGATAGTTATACTGCTGTTCCTCATCTTCCTCGTGAGATGCCAGTTCTACAACCCCGAGCAGCGCACCACCAAGGGCTTTGTGGTCGATGTGGTGCTACGTGGCACAGTGTTCAAGACCTATGAGTGCACTTTCAACGAGATTGACGCACAATCGCCAGCGGGCATCGTCAAAAAAGAGTTCAAATTCTCGGTCACCAACGACAGCGTAGCCAAGACCCTCAATGAGCTTAAGCAGACCAACGTGCCCGCACAATTATATTATAAGGAGTACAGAAGCTCGCTACCCTGGCGCGGCGAGACGAAATATGTCGTTGACTCGATAAGAACCGACTTGGTGCTGCAATATGTTAATACCTTGAATAAAGCCCATGTGGCAAAATAACTACCACAAACCATATAGCACAATATATATTGTATGAGAGCAAAAATAATCTTACTTTTAGCGATTTGCACTTCATTATTTTCGGCACAAGCCAAGCAAATCAATGAGAATCAAGCAAGAGCCATCGCAGGACAATTCTTCAACGTGGACATGCCACAACGCCCTGCCACCATGAAAGGACACGGCGCTAAAGCCGCCTACTACGTGTTTAACAACCCCGAGCAACCCGGGTGGGTGATTGTAGCCGGCGACGACCGAGCACGCACCATCCTCGCCTATGGCGACGAGGACTACTTCGATGCCGGCGAGGTGCCCGAGTGCGTGAGCGACTGGCTCAATGACTATGCCGAGCAATTAGCGCACCTCGACGCTGCCACACCCCACGTCGGCAGTGACGCACCCGTCCAAACCATCGCCGCAGGCAACAAAGTGCGCATCGCACCATTACTAAGCTGCAACTGGGCACAGGGCCTGCCTTTTAACCAGCAATGCGCCACCTACACATCGTCGGGCACCACAAGCTACTGCCCTGCCGGCTGCGTGGCGATTGCTATGGCGCAGATTATGTATTACTACAAATCCTCTACAGAGTGCCTGTCAATTCCAGCCTACACCTCTAGCACGCTAAGTGCCTATATGTCTGAACTGCCAGCCACCACGTTCGACTACGGCATCATGAACGACTGGTACGACAAGGAGGAAAACACTAGCGCCGGTGCTCAAGAGGCAGCACGATTGGTGCGCTACTGCGCCCAGTCGGTGAAGATGGACTTCGGAAAGTCGTCATCGAGTGCCACAAGCCAGCGCAACGCCTTTGTCTATTACTTTGGCTTCGACAAAGACGCGCAGCAGTTGGCGCGCACCGACTTCACAGCCACCGAGTGGGAAGACATGGTGTATAACGAGCTCGCCAATGGCAGACCGGTGTTTATCAGCGCCCGCAAGACCGGCGGCGGTCACGCTTTCGTGTGTGACGGCTACACCGACGGTCTCTACCACATCAACTGGGGATGGCGAGGACATCAAAACGGATATTTCGCCCTTAATGCCCTCAACGACGACAATGCTGGCGGCACAGGCGCCGCAGTGGGCGACGAGGGTTACACCATCAACGTGCAGATTATGGTGGGACTGCAGCCCGACTTGGGCACGGCAAGCAACACCAACGGCAACATCGTGGGACTATACCGCGACTGCGAGGCTTCCACCACCACCTACTCACGCAGCAACAGCTCGGAATCGTTTACCGGCGTATCACTCACCGCTTACTATTGGAACTACTCGTCGCAAACCTACACCTACGACCTGGGGTGGGGGCTATATGATAGCGACGGCAATCTATTGACCACCCACACAGTGACTTCAGGAAGGTCGTTGTATGCAGGCAACTACGCCACAATCACCGGGACGATAAACGTGGGCAAAGACCGCACCGGCACTTATTATCTCAAGCCCATCTGCCGCCTCTCGGGCAGCAGCCAGTACCATCCCTGCCGTGGCTCGGGTATCAAATTTATAAAGGCGACCATCACTGCCACACGGCTCACCCTTAAAGTATATAGCGAACTCGACGTGATGAACCTCAAGGTGAACTCGGTGACCGCAAGCTCGATAAGGAAAGTGGGCAGCCCTTTGCAGCTCACCCTCAACGTCACCAACCAGGGAATGACCGACTACAACAGCATCTATATGTGGGTCAATGGCACAAAGATTAGCGGCACATATACCGACATCGGCATTGGCGAGACGGGCAACGTGGTGATGAACTACACGCCCTCGGCAACAGGCTCCACTACATTTGAGTTCACCGCCGACGCCGACGGCACCAAGACCCTCAAGACCACGAGTGTGACCATCAACTCGGCGACCTCGGCAAGCATCACCGGCTCCACTCTCTCGTCGGTGGTAGGCACCACCTTCAATGCCTCAATCGCCGCCAAGAACACCAATACGAGCGCCTACAACGACTACATCGTCGCCAAGCTCTACAAAAAAGAGAACAATGCCGGCACCACCGGCTACTATTGCTCGGCACAATCCCAACTCGTGAATCTCGAGGCCGGCAGCACCCAGACCGTAGAGTTTGCCTTCACCAACCTCGACTACAACGAGACCTATTTCGTCAACTTCTATTACTATAACAACGGCGAGCAGGTGCGCATCAACGGCACTGCGACGCGCAAGGTGGAGTCGCCTTATTTGGTGACCTCCGTCACACTCGATGAGCATAACAAAACTCTAAACGTGGGTGACGAGTTCACCTTGACGCCTACCGTGCTACCCGACACCGCCGACTACAAGACCGTCACCTGGTCATCGAGCGACCCAACGGTGGCGAGCGTTAATGCCAATGGTTTAGTCACTGCACTGAGCGAAGGCACCACCATAATCACCGCCACCACCACCGACGGCAGCAACCTCAGCGACTCATGCTTTGTCACCGTGGTTGAAGAACTGGCGTTCACGGCAGGGGATGTGAACGATGACGGCACCATCAACATTAGCGACTATGTTGACGTGGCTAGCTATATCCTTGAGCGCGACCCACAGCCGTTCAACTTCGCTGCTGCCGACCTCGATGGCAACAACGAAATCAACGTCGCCGACCTTGTGGGCGTGGCTTATCTGGGCCTGCACTTTGAGGGTGCTCCACAGCTAGCTCCAGCCGTGGGCCTTAATGGTGCAAGCATCGCCATGGATGCCGATGTTGAGGGCAACCAAATTGTCATTAATTTGAACAATAACATGAGCATCAGTGCCATGCAACTAGATTTAAGACTGCCACCAGGCATGACGCTTGTTGACGCCACTCTCAGCGACCGTGCCAGCATCAGCCATCAGGTAACATTCAACCAGTTGGCAAACGGCGACTACCGTCTCCTCGCCTCGTCGAGCACCTGCAAAACATTCAGCGGCAACAACGGCGCAGTGCTCACCCTTACCCTCGCTGGCACTGCGAGCAGCAACGGCAGCATGAGCAATATAGTGCTCGCCTCGCCCACCGCCGCTTGCTACAGCATCGACGGCATTGATCTGAATTTCAATCCCACAGGCATCGGCAATGTTCACTCCACTACGCGCGTCTATAGCGATGGCAGCAACATTGTCATCATCTCGCCCACCGATGGCACAGCACAAATCGTGCTGCCCAACGGCATGAGCAAGACAATAAAAGTTGCCATGGGCCGCAACACCTTTCCCGCCCCAGCGCAAGGAATTATAATCGTGAAGATGGGCAGTGAAGTGAGAAAAATAATATTCTAAAAGTGTCAAGCATCAAAAGACCGAGTTAAATACAATTGCCTTGTCAGCTTGTCTACTTGTTAGCTTGTCAGCTTATTTACAAAATAATCATCATGAAAAAGATACTATTAATCACATTGAGTTTGCTTGCCGCAGCAAGCGCTACAGCTCTTGATCAACTATATATCGACGATTTCTCCATCTCACCTGGTGAGACCAAGATGGTGGAAGTCATGCTCGACAACGACAGTGCCTACACTGCTCTGCAAGCCGACATCTACCTGCCCGAGGGACTGTCTGTTGAGCAGGAAGATGACGACTACATCTTCTCACTCACCGACCGGAAAGGCAGCGACCACACCCTCGCTAGCGCCACTCTCTCGAGTGGTGCCATCCGCATCTACATCACGTCGCAGGCACTTAACACCATAGGCGGCAACAGCGGTGCGCTCTTCACCTTCAACATCACCGCCAGCGACACCTTTGCTGGCAGCAAGTCCATTGAGATGAAAAACATCATCGCCACCGACGAAGACCGTGTGCTGCACCACTTCCCAAACACTGCGTGCACGGTCACAAAATATGAGCCGGCAGTGGTCACCTCTCTGATGACAACATCGTGCGACATCCCTCAGGGTGTAAAGGTGAAATTCAACGTTAGCGTGAGTCCCGGCAATGCCGAGAACAAGACCCTCGCCTGGACCACAAGCGACGAGGCGATAGCTACCGTCGCCCCCGATGGCACCATCGAGACCCTTGCAATGGGCACCGCCACCATCACCGCTACCACCACCGACGGCACCAACCTTGCCATCAACTATGTCATCAACGTCACCCAAGCTCAGCAATCGGGGTCACAAGGCAACCCCCTCGACGTTGACGGCGATGGCTCTGTCACTTCATCGGACGTAACAGCAATTTACAACTACCTGCTGGGAAACTGATTTATTAGGCAAGAAGTGACACTAACTGTGGGGGATGTCTTTTTTAGGACTCCCCCACATTGGCATGCACCCTCATTATCGACAATGTCATCACACACGGCTTTAGATTCACCAAGCGATTTTTGTTAAAATGTGAAATGTTAAATAAACACGGGATTTTAACAGTTGGCTCACCCTAAACAACAGGAAACAAACAGTTATACCCGAAATATACACCCATTATAACAACGCCACAAACCACACAAGCCAACACACTGCATAACAACCCATTAAAAAACAGCGAAAAAGAAACTAAAGAACAAACAACAGTTCTCAGCGTATCTTATATATTAAGCATTCCATAATTTATATCAAAAAGAGAAACCAAAAGCCCAAACAACAATAAGAAAGAACAAACGGCACCAAAAAAGTTAAAGTATAGATTTATTTTGCTATATAAATTAATAATGTCTAATTTTGCAATCGCTCTTCCCAAATGATTATTTAGGGACATAGAAAGGATTAAGCAAACCCAACAGAAGCCTAAAGGACATTAAACTGCTAACCTTAAAACAAATAACACAAGCCCCACCAAGCTTGCTTTATTTACTATCTCAAAAAAAATCATATAGGAACAGCATGCTTACTGAACCTGAACATTACAACACTTACTAAACCAACTTTACGAGACAAATACTGAACCAAATATTTTTTTTCAAGTTAAATTTTGAAGTTTAATCATTAATTGTTTACTGTATGAAGAGACTTTTATCAACTCTGATGGCCGTATGCATCATTGCTTTGTGTGCGTCGGCCAGTAAGACCGTTAAAGGTAAAGTCGTCAGTGCAACTGACAACGAGCCATTGATTGGCGCCAGCGTGCAAGCCATTGGCTCTAATCAGGGTACTGGCACCGACATTAACGGTGAGTTCACAGTAACCATAAACGACAACGTCACTCACCTGCGCGTGAGCTACGTGGGCTATAGAGAACAAATCGTTGCGGCTGCAAGTTATGCAACAGTAGCCCTCGAGGAAGACGACCTCACTCTCGACGAGGTGATGGTGGTTGCCTATGGTACAACGAAGAAAACTTCGTTCACCGGTTCGGCTCAAGCTGTTAACAACAAGAAGATAGAGACACGTCCTATCACCAGTGCCACCAAGGCTCTGGAGGGTAACGTGGGCGGTATCCAGATTGGCGGTAGCTCGGGTCAGCCAGGCGCCGCACCGCGGCGTAAAAACAAAGTGTGAAACTGTTAAAACAAGAAATGTTAAATTGACTATATTTTAACAATCACCTTAACTTACATCAAGGTTAAACAATGACTTTTTGCTTTATTTTTATAAGCATTTTATACATTGACAAATTTTCGCATGAAATATTTGAAAATCAACACATTAAAACCACAATACTCAAAACAATAAATCGTAATGGCTTTAGCTTAAACTACCTCTTTAGGGTGGCATTTGTTAACAATATTAAATTTCTGATTAATTTTCTTAAGCTAAATCTCATAAGCAGACTTACATGTATAGTTCACGCCATATGCGTATATTTCCGAAACCCTCATTTGCCTTGGGTTTCGTGCGAACAGGTTCTAAAATTCAAAATATATAAATTGCGCTGCGCCTATATTAGCACTGCCGATTATCATTATTGTTAAAAGATAGTAAAAAGCCCAACGCTTTTTTCCTTCCAGATTTAATATTATTCCTGCAGCATCGCCCGTACGCTCATTTAGATAATCATAGATAAAAAGCAGTAACAGGGCAAACAGGAGTATGCAAAAATTGACTGTTCCAAGTCCCAATGAAAAAAATGAGGTCGAAAAAACAGTTGAAAAATCAAATTGCGTGAAAATTTTTTTCTCGATTACGATTGCCTCATCTATTCCCGACGACTTAAAGAAAACAAGCGATATAAGGAATAGTCCGAATGTTATCAGTACAGACCCGATATGATGCGCTTTATCCGAAAATTTCCCATGAAAAGGAAATTTTTCAATCAAAAATTCTCTTGCCGGTTTAAGGATATAGCCTGTCACCTGAAAAAGACCCGACAGCAATCCCCATAAAATATAGGTCCATGCTGCGCCATGCCAAAGACCGGATGCTGTAAAGATAATTAGTGTATTCAGATATTTCCTTAATTTACCCTTTCTGCTGCCACCAAGTGGAAAATAGAGATAATCCCTAAACCATGCATTAAGGGAAATATGCCATCTTTTCCAAAGATCCTGACATGAAACTGCAAAAAAGGGCTGCCTGAAATTCTCTGTGAGACTTATCCCCAGAATTTCTGCAGCTGACAGGGCAATCATCGAATAACTTGCAAAATCGCAGTATATCTGAAATGCATAGGCTACAGTCCCTAATAAAAGCTGATAGCCGCTACAGTCAGCATAATTATCATATATCAAATCCGTAACTATCGCCAGCCGGTTGGAAATAACCAATTTCATGAAATAGCCAACAAGCATCCGGAAGAGAC
>CALAVD010000231.1 GCA_937892085.1 uncultured Prevotellaceae bacterium | reverse complement strand
CTTACCGAGAACAGCGACTATACCGTTGACTACACAATGGGAACGGTGACCATTACCAACCAGAGCATCATTGATGCGGGCACCAACATAAGTGTTTCGCTTGAGAATCAATCTACATTCAGCCAGCAGCGCAAGACTTTGCTGGGACTAGACTTAGACTATGCCTTCAACGACAATTTCCACATTGGCGGCACGGTCATGCATTATGGCGAGCGCAACATCGTCGAGAAAGTTGCGATTGGCAATGAAATAGTGAACAACACCATTTGGGGCGCTCGCATTTCATATAAATCGGA
This sequence comes from uncultured Prevotellaceae bacterium, assembly GCA_937892085.1. Classification (GTDB taxonomy): domain Bacteria; phylum Bacteroidota; class Bacteroidia; order Bacteroidales; family Muribaculaceae; genus Sodaliphilus. The sequence continues at coordinate 12,225 of CALAVD010000231.1, read as the reverse complement.
CTTCATGTGGCTCACCAACTTGCTGAACAAGATACCTACAGTAAATGCCACAGCACCCTCGCAAGTGAACATTAATGGCGAGTTTGCCCAACTGCTGCCACATCAATCACGAACTGGCTCCAATGCCGGCAGCTCTTATATCGACGACTTTGAATCGACTCAGACAGGTGTTGATTTGCGTTCTCCGTACTCTTGGTTCTTAGCATCTACACCTTATGACAACGCTAATGATGCTTTGTTCCCAGAGGCAGCTTTGTCTAACGATATAAATTATGGCAAAAATCGCTCGTTACTGTCATGGTATTATATCGACCGCCTGTTTACTCAGCGCAACTCATCGTTCGTTCCTGGATATATCAAGAACGACCTTGATCAGTTGTCAAATCCTTACGTACGTGAGATTCCTTACACCGAGGTGTTCCCCGGTCGTGAGCTGAACTGCGGTGAGTCATCTACGATTCAGACCTTGAACCTCTCGTTCTATCCCAAAGAACGTGGCCCCTATAACCTTGACGCCGAGAACATTGATGCAAGTGGCAACCTTCTCAACCCCGAGACTCGCTGGGGCGGTATCATGCGCAAAATTGAGAACACCGACTTTGTCACTAATAATGTGGAGTATATCAAGTTCTGGCTCCTTGACCCATTCCTTGATGAAAACAACCCCAACACTGAGGGTGGAGACTTCTATATAAACTTAGGTGAGATCAGCGAGGATATTCTGAAGGATGGACTGAAGAGCTATGAGAACGGTCTGCCATACACCGACACCGACACTTCGCCCCTGAATGAGACCGTGTGGGGTAGGGTAGCATCGAAATCATCGCTAACCTATGCCTTCGAGACTGCTACCGGCTCTCGAATCAGGCAGGACTTGGGTCTCAACGGATTGAGCACCAATGACGAACAGATTTATCCAGCTTATAAAGAATATGTTGACAAATTGCGTCAGACTCTTCCTGCCGAGACTATAGCATTGATGGAAGAAGACCAATTCTCACCCATCAACGACCCAGCAGGCGACAACTACCACTTCTATCGTGGATATGACTATGACGAACAGAGGCTCTCTATTTTAGAGCGATATAAGCACTATAATGGCACCGAAGGCAACTCACTCTCTCAAGAAGATGCAGCCGACGGCATGTATCAAAGTGCTCGCAGCGTGCCCGATGTGGAGGACATCAACCAAGATAACACTCTTAATGAATATGAGCGTTATTTCCAATACAAGGTGTCGATTCGTCCCGAAGACCTTCAGGTGGGTAAGAACTTTATCATCGACAAGCAAGAGTCGGTGCAGCGCACCCGCAATGGCCAAGACCAGCACGTCACTTGGTACCAATTCTGCATTCCTATCAAGAGTTATGAAAAGGTGGTGGGTGCCATCAACGACTTCTCATCCATTCGCTTTATGCGTATGTTCATGACAGGCTTTAAAGAGACCACTCACCTGCGATTTGCCACCCTTGAGCTCGTCAGAGGCGAGTGGCGCAACTATGACTATAATCTCAATGCTCGTGGCGACATGCCCGGCAATGGAAGCATTGATGTCAACACTGTGAATATCGAGGAAAATGCCAGCCGTGAGCCAGTCAACTATGTGCTGCCTCCAGGCGTTACACGTATCATCGATTCAGGGCAATCTCAAATCACCCAGCTCAATGAGCAGTCAATGCAAATGAAGGTAGAAGGCCTTGAGGCCGGTGATGCTCGCGGCGTATATCGCAACACCAATCTTGACCTGCGCACCTACAAGCGCCTGCAAATGTTTGTTCACAACGAGGCATTCATCAATGATGCCACCAACCTCAAGAGCGGTGATATTTCACTCTTCGTGCGCATGGGCTCGGATGTGAAGAACAACTACTACGAGTATGAGATACCATTGATGGTAACTCCTCCGGGACATTACAGCAACAATAGCTCAGCCGATCGACTGGCAGTGTGGCCCAACGAGAACATGCTCGACCTCGACTTAGACATTCTCACTGCTGCCAAGAAAAATCGCAATGCCGAGAAAATGGCAGGAAATCCCGATGTGTCTTATACTCAAAGATATGAAGAGCAAGACCCTAATAATCCCCGCAACCATGTCTATGTGATGGGTAATCCTTCATTGAGCAAAGTGAGGGTGATGCTGATTGGTGTGAGAAACAACACCGCTGGAACAACTAAGGACTTCGTGGTGTGGGTAGATGAGCTAAGAGTTACCGACTTTGACAGTGAGGGCGGTTGGGCAGCCAAGGCCTCAATGAGCCTTAACCTTAGCGATATTGGTGTTGTAAATGTAGGGTGGCACAAAGAGACAAGTGGCTTTGGTTCAGTTGACCAGAGCATGAATAATCGTCGCCGTGACAATTACGACCAATACAATGTGGCAGTTCAGGCCGACATGGGTCGTTTCGTCCCCGAGAAGGTGAAACTTCATGCTCCAGTCTATTTCTCCTACAGTAACGAGAAGATTACGCCAAAATATAACCCACTTGATGAGGACATCTTGCTCAAAGACGCTCTCGACGCATGCTCTACCGAAGAACAGAAAGATTCTATCAAGGCTTACGCCGTGAGTGAGACGATTGTCAAGAACTTCTCAATCTCAGGCTTGAAATTTGATGTTAAGAGCAAGAATCCCATGCCTTGGGATCCTGCAAACTTCACGTTCAATTACTCGTTCAACAAAACCCACAAGTCAAATCCCGACTATGTGTATGAGAATACCAATGACTATCGCGGAAGTATGCAATACACCTGGACGCCATACATCAAACCGTTCAAGCCACTTGAAAAAGCCATTGACGCGAAAAACAAAAACATGAAGTTCTTCCGCGAATGGGAGTTCCGTTGGCTGCCAAACTCGCTGGCATTCAGCACAAACATCTCTAGGTACTATTATGAGCAGCAAACTCGCAATGAGACTGATGTCGATATTGTATTGCCGGCATCGGTGAGCAAGAACTTCTTGTGGGATAGACAGTTTGCCTTGTCTTGGAATTTCACCAAGTCGATAAACATGTCGTTCAACAGCCAGACGACGGCTCACATCCTTGAGCCAATGGGACAAGTGAACAAAAAACTCTTCCCTGATGAATACCGCGACTGGCGTGATAGCGTGTGGCGCAGTATCAAGGATCTCGGAACCCCCTGGGCCTACAATCAGACCTTCACTGCATCTTACAAGGCTCCATTCAACGCTATTCCAATATTGAGTTTCATCACTGCCAATGCCACCTATAATGCCACTTATAGATGGGATCGAGGCACTACGATTGCCGACGTCTTCTCAGGCAACAACATTTCCAACCAATCGTCGCTGAATATAGACACCCGTTTCAACCTCGAGACATTGTATGGCAAACTTCCATACGTGAAAGATGTGCAGAAGCGATTCTCCTCGTCGGGAAGCCGAAATAGTAAAGACAAAAAAGATGACAAGAAAAAGAAGGCCAAGAAATTTGACCGCACGTTCCAGCTCAATGCCGACACCACAACTGTTTTCAAGCATAACATGAACGTGAAAAAAGTGAGAGTCACTGCCACTACCATCGACGGCAAGCGATATCCCATTAAATATAATGTTAAAGACAACAATAACATTGAGATATTAAACCGTGATTCCACGAGCATTAAGGTTACAGTTACTGAAGTGACTGCAAGCGATAAGAAGAACTTTGGCACTGAGTTTGCTCAATATCTAACACGACTGGCGATTAGTGTCAAGAGTGTGAACGTGAAATGGCGTCAAACTCAGTCGATGTCGATACCACAATTCGTGCCCAATGTGGGCGATGCATTTGGTCAGAACACCCATTATGACGTGATGGCACCAGGTCTGGACTTTGCCTTTGGATTTGTGGGTGAAGGCTATATTGACAAAGCAAAGAGAAATGGATGGTTGCTGGGCGACTCCACACAGACGTCACCCGCATTATTCTCAAAGACGCAAGAGTTCAGCGCAGAAGTGATAGTAGAACCCATCAATGGTCTCAAGATCACCCTCACTGGTAACCGCACAGACAACCGCACCAATCAAATTCAGTTTATGTATGATGACGTGGGTGTGCTCTACTCGGGCTCTTACACCAAGACACATATTGCGATTGCGACTGCTCTTAGAGGCATGTCGGCCGACAATGAATACTACAGCGAGGCTTTCAATAAATTTCTGAACAACATACCTATTGTTGCAGGACGACTCGAGCAGCAGTATCTTGGTCGCGACTACCCAGAGCGCGGTTTCTTGCGAGGGACAGGTTATCCAGGCACAGCGTTCAATCCCGAGAATGGCACTATCAATCCCGCCGGTAGCGATGTTATGATTCCTGCATTCATGGCGGCTTATTCAGGGAAAGATGCCAAGAAGGTTGATTTGAACCCATTCCCAGGACTGAAGAGTATCTTGCCAAACTGGCGTGTAACCTACGATGGACTGTCAAAGATTCCTGCAGTGAAGAAATTTCTCAAGAGCCTCACGCTCACTCATGCTTACCAGTGTACCTACTCGGTGGGCAGCTTCTCAAGCTATACCGACTGGGTAACGATAGGCGAGGGGCTTGGCTTTACTCAAGATGCTCTCACCGGCAATCCTATCCCTAACTCTCCATATAATATCTCGTCGGTGACTATCACCGAGAAATTTGCGCCACTAATCGGTATCAACGCCACGCTGAAGAATGATTTGAGTTTCAATATGGAGTATCGCGACTCTCGTACTCTGGCGCTCAACATCTCTTCATTGCAACTTGTTGAAACTCTGCAAAAGTCGTTCGTAATAGGAGCAAGCTACAAGATTGCCAATTTCAACACTGTTCTCAAAATGAAGAAGAAACAAGAGAACATCAACAACGACTTGACTCTGAACTTCAACTTGCAACTCAACAACAACACCGCCTTGATTCGTAAGATTGATGTAAATACTACTCAAGCGACAAGTGGCACTCGCACATTAGGCATAAACTTCGCTGCCAACTATGTGATGAGCAAGCGCATAACGCTTGGAGCTTTCTTCGACCATCAAGTGAACACGCCACTTGTATCGTCAAGCTCTTACCCAACCACCAACACTAACTACGGGTTATCAATCAACATATCACTGACGAAGTAAAAAACTTTCTAACGGAAATGCTCCCCTACATCTGCTATTCTTAATAAAGATAAGCAAATAGGGGAGCAAATTATCATTTATTAAACGCCCATTATTTATAAAATGTGGCGTCGCTGTTTTGCCCAAATTTGCCAGTTGACTCTGCACTGCTCTGTCCAAAAATCGTGATTTCAAGTGTTTCATTAATTCAAATTTTTGTAATTATGAAATTTTGTCTATATTTGCAGATTAAAATCTATATTATATGGACCCTGAACAAAGAAAACGACTTGAGAAAGACGAAAATGGCTTGTTAACCTACGAGTATATAGCCAATAATATTAACAGTGATGGCTTTGAGAAAGATGTTGACAAGTTGGTTGACAACATCATCAAGGTTGATAAAACAGGGCAGTTTGTAGTAAGCACCGCTCGTTACATCAACGCCATTGATAAAGAGAGATTTGCACCTCAAATCGATCGTTTGATAAAAGCAGCTATCGATGTGGACCGTGAACGTGCTTACCTGGGTGTGCTTGCCTCCTCAATATGGGGTGACGACTATAAGGACCGTGCTGCATCTCTCATTGCCAGCGATGACAACTTCCGTCGCATCCACAAGAGACTTTTCCCTATAGGGATTTAATCCCCTTTACTACATACCAGCAATTATGAAAACAACTTATTTTAAAAGCCTATTTGCTGTCATGGTAACCGTAGCAATTGCCCTCGGTGTCAATGCCATGATAGCCGATGACAACGTTACAACCAAGGAAAACAAAGTTCCCGCCATGACGATAGATTTAAGCAATACCACACGAGTTCTGCTCGAGACCACTTTCGGTGAGATAGAGCTGGCATTATACAATGAAACACCACAGCATCGCGACAACTTCATCAAACTTGTTAATCAAGGTGATTACAACGGCGTGCTATTTCACCGTGTCATCAACAATTTTATGATTCAAACTGGTGACCCCGACTCAAGAAATGCCAGAGTAGATGACTTGTTGGGAAGCGGTGGACCAGGCTACGACCTGCCTGCCGAGATTGTTTATCCCAAGCTCTTCCACAAGCGTGGCGTGATAGCTGCTGCCCGTGAAGGTGATGAGACTAATCCAGAGCGCAAAAGTTCGGGTTCACAGTTCTATATCGTCACTGGACGACGTTACTCAGAGTACCAGTTGAACGCCATGATTGAGAGACTGTCGGAACAAAAGAAGGCAATGAAATTCCAAACATTAGTTCGCGAGCGAATGTCTGAGATAGAGTCACTTCAAGCTAAAGGAGACACCACAGCGCTAATGGCAGTGCAAAATGAACTTATCAAGCAGACTGAAGATTGGTATTCCACTAATCCCATCCAGTTCACACCGCAGCAAATTGAGGCTTATTCCACAATTGGCGGGACCCCACATCTCGACGGAGCTTATACCGTTTTTGGCGAGGTGATAAGAGGAATGGATGTAGTTGATAAAATCCAGAATGTCACCACTGGCAAGAATGACCGCCCTGTGGATGATGTCAAGATCATCTCGGCAAAGGTGTTGAAATAAATAGCCGATGATTCAGTTTAATAAGCACACACTCGCTAATGGGTTAAGATTAATCCATCATTATAATGCTGTGACCTCGATGGTTGCGGTAAACCTGCTCTACAACGTGGGTTCAAGTGATGAAAATCCAAACTTGACTGGTCTTGCCCATCTGATGGAGCACCTCATGTTCTCAAGAACGAAGCACATCACAAAGTTTGACGATGTTTTGTCTCGTGTGGGCGGGAACAGCAATGCTTGGACCAACATCGATGTGACTGATTATTATGAGGAACTTCCTGCCAGCAATCTTGAGACAGCACTATGGCTTGAAAGCGAGCGGCTATTGAATCTTGACCTTACCGAAGAGAATATTGAAATTCAAAAAAACGTTGTCATTGAAGAGTTTAAGCAGCGTTATCTTAATCAACCATACGGCGACATTTTGCACTTGACGCACGGCCTCGCCTATAAAAAGCATCCTTATCAATGGCCCACAATCGGTAAAGATATCGAAACGATTAAGTCGTTTACTCATGATGATGTGGCCGAGTTCTTCCACAAGCATTATTCTGTTGACAATGCTGTGATGTGCATCTCGGGCAACGTGGATTTCGACGACACGGTAAGATTGGTTGAGAAATGGTTTGGAGATATCGAGCCGCGCTCACGCCAAGCACGTTGCCTCCCACAGGAACCCGAACAGATGGAGCCTCGCTTCATAGCTCATCACAGCGATGTGCCTAACGACATGATATTCCGCACCTATCACATGTGTGGGCGTTGCCACCAAGATTATCAAGCCACCGATTTGCTGAGCGATGTGCTTGGAAATGGCACTTCGTCGCGATTCCAAAAAGACTTGATTCTCGGCACGGATATGTTCAGCGAAGTCAGTGCATCGGTGCTTGGCTCGCGTGACCCCGGACTTTTTTATGTAAAGGCAAGTCTTGCACCAGGAGTTGACTTTGAGAAAGCCAATGCCGCTATCGACAAGGTGCTCATCAGCCTGAAAAATGATGGCGTAACACACAATGAGGTTGATAAGTGTGTGAACAAATACATCTCCAATAGGCTTTTTGAGAGTGTGGGATATGCCGACAAAGCGTCACTCCTGAGTAGTCATGAATTGCTGTGGGGTGCTGATGGCATCAACACTGAGAACGACAAGTACCGTGAAATTGTTCCTGCCGACATTCATCGTGTAGCATCCCAAGTGCTGAGAAAGGAAAATTGCTCCACCATTTTCTACGGTCCTCACGCTTAGCGGCAGACTTGCATAATTAGAAATCGGTATAAAAAACGGTCTTAAAACACCGTTTTTTTCGTTTTTTCCAAAAAAAACAGCTCTTAAATGAAAAAAAGATGATTTTTTTTTCTCCATATAGCAAAAAAGCAGTATTTTTGGAGTTAAAATAGAAATATAGGTGAAAATCACCTTTAATAAAATGTAAATTATGGAAATGCGTGAAATGTCAGAATCGAATGTAAATATCGAGAAAGACGTAACTCTGAATGCTGACACTGCTGCTGTAGAGAATGTGGCAGAAACAGCCGAAAACAAATCTACTGAGGTTGAAGAATCAGTAGCAGTTGAGAATCAAGTTGAAATTCAGGATGCCGAGGCCAAAGAGGAAGAAGCTGCGGCCGTGCAGCCAGAGCCACACCCCGAAGCTAAGGTTGAGGAAGATCCAATTCCCGCCAATGAAGAAGTGGTAGTGGAAGCTGCCGAAAAAGAGGCAACACCAAAGGCAGACGAGAAACCTGAAGAGAAAGTAGAGGAAATCCCACATGTTGATTACTCCACACTGAGCAAAGAACAACTTGTAGATCAACTCGAAAAACTGATGACTCTTTCGGTAGATACTGTTAAAGAACGAGTAGCACAAATCAAGGGCGCCTTCTTTGCTTTAAGAAAAGAAGAAGTTGCCAAAGAAAAAGCTGCATTTATCGAGAGTGGCAATGAGGAGGAAGCTTTTGTTGCCAAGGAAGATGAAACAGAGCTCAAGATGAAGGATCTACTCGCAGAGTTTAAAGAGAAACGCGCCGAGTTCAATGCCGAGCAAGAAGCTGTTAAGCTTGCAAACCTCGAGAAGAAAAACAAAATTATCGAGGAGATTAATACCATCTCCCAGGACACCGACAACATTAACCGCCAGTTTCCTCATGTCCAGCAGCTGCAACAAGAGTTCAAAGCAATTGGCGAAGTACCATCAACCAGCACCACCGATGTGTGGAAAGCTTATCAGTCGGCAATAGAGAATTTCTATGACCTTTTGAAAATCAACAAAGAGCTAAGAGACTATGATTTCAAGAAGAACCTTGAAATCAAGCAGCAGCTGTGCGAGTCGGCCGAGGCTCTTGACGAAGAGACCGATGTGATATCAGCTTTCAAGTCACTTCAGGCTCTCCACGACAAGTGGCGTGAGACAGGTCCTGTGGCAAAGGAAATAAGGGAGCAAGTATGGGCACGTTTCAAGGCCGCCTCAGCAGTAATCAACAAGAAGCATCAGGCTTATTTTGAAGAGCGCAAAGCCAATGAAAAAGAAAATGCCGATGCCAAGACTGCTCTGTGTGAGGAAATTGAAAAAATCGACACCGAAGGGCTCAAGACCTATGCTGCTTGGGACGATGCCACCAAACTGATAATCGGTCTCCAGGAGAAATGGAAAAAACTCGGCTTTGCATCACGAAAGGTGAACACAGCTCTCTACACCCGTTTCCGCAAGTCGTGTGACGACTTCTTTACCAAGAAAGCCGAATTCTTCAAGACGATGAAAGAAGAGCTTGCCTCAAACTTAGCAAAGAAAACCGAACTCTGCGAAAAGGCTGAGGCACTGAAAGATTCTACCGAATGGAAAGAAACAAGTGATGCGCTTATCGCTCTCCAAAAAGAGTGGAAGACCATTGGTCCAGTTGTCAAGCGTCACAGCGATGCTGTGTGGAAACGTTTTATCTCGGCTTGCGACTATTTCTTTGAGCAGAAGAAGAAACAGACATCCAGCCAACGCACCGTAGAACACGATAATCTGAAGGCAAAGAAAGAGCTTATCGCTCAAGTAAATGCCATTCTTGAGTCGGATGAAGATCCACAAGAGGCACCTCAACAGATCAGAGACCTCATGTCGAAATGGCAATCTATAGGTCATGTGCCTTTCAAAGAGAAAGACAAAATCTATGCTGCTTATAAAGAGGCTATCGACAAGGCGTTTGAGAAATTCGACATGAAAGCTATCAGAACTCGCCTGTCAAACTTCGAGAACACAATGAGCCAATCGGGAAGCGATAAAGTTTATCATGAACGTGAGAAACTGGTTCGCGCCTACGAGCAGAAGTGCAACGAGCTTAAAACTTATGAGAACAACATGGGATTCTTCAATGCCACCTCTAAGAGCGGAAACTCTATCGTTAAGGAGATGGAGCGCAAGATTTCCAACCTCAAGGACGAGATTGCACTGCTTGAGCAAAAAATCAAGATTATTGACGAAAAATTATAATTCCTATGTCACATTGTCACTCTCCTTATTTTTGGAGAGTGACAATGTAGAATCAATCACCATCAGTGGCTGTGAGAAGTGGAGGCAGATACGGGCATTTTATCCGCTGGATTTTCATATTAATAGACTTTATCGTCCTTAATGCAGCCTACCTAATTACTTGCCTAATTATAGGTGACGTGCATTCTTTGCCATTTTTCAGCAAGCAAGTGTGGCTTATGCTGAACTTGGCATTTTGCGTCGTTGTCTATGTCCTATCTTCGCTTCACGACAAGCGCGCAGTATATATTGACCGTGTCCTCATTCATCTTGTGAAATACGTGTTACTGCATGCGGTAATTTTCCTTATGCTCGTGTCATTTGTCGATTCTTTACCTAAGTGGCGATATGTGTTTCTGTTTTATGGTATATTCACATTATCGCTCTCGTTATGGTGGATAGTTTCTCGCAAGCTGTTGAAGTGGTATCGCAGCAAAGGCTATAACTACAAGAAGATTATTATAATAGGCGGTGATCACGCCGGAGCCGGAGTCAGATTGATGGAACAGCTCGAGGAAGATCAAGGCTATGGTTATCATGTTGTGGGTTACTTTGATTCGGAGCCTCGTGATGATTTGCCATGTTACACAGCCAGCATCGACACATTAGAGGATTTTCTTAATAAGAACAGCGTTGACGAGATGTATTGCACGCTTCCCGAAAATGAGCGCAACGACCTTCAAAACATGATAAATCTTGCCGAGAGCAATGCTATCGACTTCTATTATGTCCCCCAGTTAAGTAAGTATATCTCCCGAAGATTTGATATTGAGACTCTGGGAGTTGTGCCAGTGATGTCGGTTCGTCCTCATCCGCTCAACAATCCTCTTAACCAGTTTACGAAACGTGCTTTCGATTTATTCTTCTCGTCACTGGTGCTCCTGTTTTCTCCCATCATTTTTATCCCTATTGCAATAGGAATCAAGTTGTCATCGATAGGACCGGTATTCTTTAAGCAAGAACGCACTGGCTACCGAGGACGCTCATTTATGTGCTACAAGTTCCGCACAATGCGAGTTAATGACAAAAGCGACACGTTGCAGGCGACCAAAGACGATCCCAGAAAGACAAAATTTGGCAACTTCTTGCGAAAGACAAGTCTCGACGAGTTGCCACAGTTTATCAATGTGTTCATGGGCGACATGTCGATAGTGGGACCGCGCCCTCACATGATTCAACAGACCAAGGAATACAGCGAGCTTATTGATAAATACATGCTTCGTCACACTATCAAGCCTGGCATTACTGGTTGGGCACAAGTGAATGGTTACCGTGGGCCTACCGATGAGCTATGGCTGATGGAGAAACGCGTAGAACTTGATGTGTGGTATGCTGAGAACTGGAATTTCATGCTCGACATTAAGATAATGTTTCTTACTATCTTTAATGCCATTCGTGGAGAGAAAAACGCGTTGTAACAATTTTCTACTATTATGCAAGACTTAAAGCGCCAAGCACTTGCCGTACTAAAAAAATTCTACGGTTATAACTCCTTTTACCCCATGCAATATGAGGTAATTGAACATGTGGTTAATGGTAACGATGCTGTGGTGCTCATGCCCACAGGAGGCGGCAAGTCGTTGTGCTACCAGATTCCTGCTCTTCTCATGCCAGGGTGTTCAATAATTGTGTCGCCGCTGTTAGCGTTGATGAAAGACCAGGTGGACGCCTTAATCGCCAATGGTGTCCCTGCCGCAGCCATCAATAGTCAGCAGAGCGAGCAGCAAAATCGTGATGTGATAGAAAATGTATTCAAGCAAAACATCAAGCTGCTTTATATCTCTCCAGAGCGCTTGCTTGCCGACATGGACTTATGGTCGCACGAGATGCTCATCAACATGGTAGCTATCGACGAAGCTCACTGCATCTCGCATTGGGGACACGATTTCAGACCAGAATACAGTCAACTGTCACTCGTGAAGGAGCGATTTCCCGGAATACCAATCTTGGCACTCACCGCCACTGCCGATCGCCTGACACGTATCGACATAAAAGAGCAACTCAATATCCCCGAAGCAAAAATCTTTATCAATTCCTTTGACCGTCCAAATATCTCGCTCAATGTGGTGAG
>CALAVD010000230.1 GCA_937892085.1 uncultured Prevotellaceae bacterium | reverse complement strand
CAATGGACTAACATAAAACTCATAACCTTCAGCCAACATGGAATTGGTGGGAATGAGCAATATTATGATTAAGATGCATGAACTAATAACACTAAAAAAACTATTAGAGTATCTCATAATATTACATTTTTTTAAATGATTAACCTATATTACAATTGAGGGCGTTGCGCCCATGTTAACAAGAATGTTGCCTTTCTTCCATTTTGACAATGAACCACACCACATTGTGTTAACGCACAATCACCTTGTCATGCCCTACAATGTAGATGCCCGGCGTCAGACCTCTTCAATCTCTTTGACATTGGGGCCGAATTTCAAAAATTCAATTGTCCTTATGTTTTTGGGAATAATTAATTTCTTAAAAACACCCCCCCCTTATAATCAATTGTAAAGACAGGGAAAGATATTCCACAATAATCCACCGTGTCGGGTATTGATATTGTGGCATTCTCGTCATCTGTCTCAAAACCAACAACAGTGGCAGAAATATTTTTTTTACCAGTATCATACATCACACCATCAACAGTGAATGTCATAGCACTTGACAAAAGTGAAAACAGCACAATATAACTAAATAACAAGATAATTCTCTTTGTTTCCATGACTATTAAAATTAAAAACCATACTTACCAAAGACATTTAGAATAGAGCATTTGGAATTATAGTGTAAGTTAAACAATAAACAACAGGTGGGTTCTATAAATACGTTTTTTGAGCCGCATTGAGGGCAGAACCCTGTTTTGACCCTCTGATGAGGCCCATGATATATGTTGCAAATTTACGGTTTTTATTTCAATTCACAATTACCCCCTCCATTTTTAACACTCATTAACCTGAATGGGCGCAGTTATCCCACGACTGCGGCATTTTTGGGCTTGATCCACTCGACGTGATAGCGCACAATCTGGGTGAAGCGGCACATGTTGTAAACAAGGTTGGTCAGTGCCACGTTGGCCGCCGCCCTGACAAGGCCGATGCCCCTGAACACCAGCCCGCCCATGGTCTGCTCCATGAAGCCGAACACGTGCTCGATGCGGCAACGCACCTTTGATTTCGTGCGGTTGCTCTGCTTCTGTTCCTCCGTGAGGGGATGGTCACGATACGGCCGGTCGCTGATGATGGGGTTGACCCGCTTTTCCTCCAGCTCCGCCTCCTGCCCCACATAGCCCGAGTCGAGCCACACGTCCTCATGGCGGTCGTTCTCGTCTATGAGCGAAGCGCACCGCTGCGAGTCGTGCACGTTGGCCGCAGTGGTGTCGTAGCCGTGTATGAGCTTGGTCTTGCGGCACACCTTGGTGTGGTTCTTGTAGCCGAAGAACGTCTCGCCGCGCTTCTTGGTCCACCGCGCGTCGGTGTCCTTGTGACGGCGCTTGTTTGCCTTGCGCTTCTTCTCGCGCTCGCTGTCGCCGGGTTCCTCCTGCCACAGCCTGCCGCCCTCGCCGCGCTTGATGGCCGCAATGTGATATTGCGAGTGTTCTTTGCCGATGTCCATCAGTTTCTGGCCGACGATGGGCGCGCCGTCATAGACCTTGACCGTGAGCAGGAGCAGTTGGCCGTCGCACAAATCGAACGACATACGCGCCCACGGTCTGCGGATGGCCTGCGCCACAGCCTCGCCGCCCAACATTTCGGGATAGACCAGCCGGCTGATGCCGATCTTGCGGTAGAACTCGCGGTTGGCCGGCTGCTGCATCTCGTAGCTGTCGATGCGTGCCACGGTGCGCCGCGCACCCAGATTGGCCGCAAGGATGCAGGCGTGGATGTTCACGCTCTCGTTGGGCGTGACGGCGATGAAGAGGTCGGCCTTGGGCACCTCGGCCTCCTTGAGCGAGGCAATCGACGTCGGACTGCCCACCACCGTCATCAGGTTGAGGAAGGTGAGCTGCGAGACCTGCTCGGCGTGTTCGGCCATCAGGGTGACGTCCATGTTCTCGCTCGAAAGCAGCTTGGCCAAGTGGGTTCCGACTTCGGCCGCTCCGGCAATGATGATTTTCATGCTACTACGTGATTATTTTGAACGCGGAAGACGCGGATTTGACAGATGAAAACGGATTTTTTCTTGGCCGATGGGTTCCGACCGCACGGCAACTCTTATTTCTTAATTCCTATTTCTTAACTCTTCTTTATCGCCTCAGCGATTGAAGC
>CALAVD010000229.1 GCA_937892085.1 uncultured Prevotellaceae bacterium | reverse complement strand
CGTGTTGTCGCTGATGTCATTGATTGCCTTGTCCATCATCTCAAGCACCATAGCGCCAGGTTGTGGCTTGTCGTTCTCATCTACGAGTGTGAACGACCATTTCTCGTTCTCTCCCGAGAGCAGCTTGTCGCGGAAGGAGTTAACCTTCACCTTGAGTGCCTTAGCCTTGATGTTGCCGTTCATGCGCACGCTCTGAGTATAAACCTCATTGTTTGCCACGCTGTAGAACTGGATATTGAGGTATCCTCCAGGGGTGTTAGGCAGAGCTATGGCAAAGTCGTTCATGCCCTGCTTCATTGTTATCCATCCTTGCTTTTCCACTTTCTCGGCCGATGAGGCGATATAGTAGATGTAAGCCTCGGGAGTTGCTGTGCCAATGGTAATGTGTGCCACATTCTTGTCGTCAACGCTGCGGCCATCGTTAGGCAACCATAGTGGAGAATCTTTCACAGGACTCGTCTTTTCGCCCTTGCGGTAGAGGTTGAGGCTGCAAGAGGTGGTCTCGTTGTCGCCGAGCATATTGGCTGTGACTTTATACTTCCCCGAAGGCAGCTTGGTGAGGTCCACCACAGGATTCTCGCTGTTGATGTTGCCCGATGCCACCACATTGCCGTTCTCATCTTCTACCTTATAGTAGCACTCCACGCCTTTCTCGTTCTCGTCGGTACTATTGAAGGAGAGCGGCAGTTTTATGGGTTCTACATTGTTGAAATCCTTGCTGCCTGCAAGCTCTATGCCTCGGCGGTCGCCAATGATGAAGCAGTGGCTTCCCTCTTGCGACTCGCCAGCGCCGTTGGTGCACTGAGCGTCGAGCACATAGTTATAATAGTAATATTTTGCTTCGTTCTCCTTGAAAGCCGACTCTGGCAGCTCCAGTGTGAATTCACCATTCTCGTTGGTAGTCATCACGGTGTCGATTATGTTCTCACCACGTGTTGTTGACATTCTCCACCACCAGCTCCACTCATTGCGATAGAGGCGCAGTTTCACCTCGGCGCCAGGCACTGGCACTCCGCTATAAGTTAACGCCTTGCCAATGATTTTCACGGGCTGGTTGCGGGTGAACACTTGTCGCGCGTCGGGGAACGACACGGTGAACGTGGGAGCCTTGTACTCGCTCACGTTGATAGCGTGTGAAGCAAGATTCTCTCTATATTTCTCGCCTGTTTTGAAGTTCAGAGAGAATCGCCCGTTCATGCGGTCGGTAGGAATCTTAAACTCTCCTTGAATGCGTCCAAAGGCGTCGCTTTCTACCTCAAGTGTGTCAACAGCTTTGCGATTGGTGTCATAAAGAATCACCTGCACCTTCTTGTTCTCAAGCGGACTCATCTGCTCGCTGGTGATGAGGTGGAGGATAGCGGCAAACTTCATAGTCTCGCCAGGGCGATAGATATTGAGGTCGGTAAACACGCGAGCAGAGACGTTGCTGTGAGGCTCACTGCTCCTGAATGGCCAAACATTTATATCTGGACTATACTTGTCATCGCCTAAGGTGGCTGTCACCATGTGGTTGTGGTATTTGTTGTCATTTGGCAGCACAGCGCTACCATCTTTGTCGGTAGATGCCGAGGATTTGTCCTTTTTGCCATTATAATGACTCACAATGTCAAGTTTCACGCCCTGCTGAGGCTTGCCCGAACGAGTGTCAACGGTGAACACCCTGTCGTCAAAGCCCTCGCCACCAGCACTGAACATAGTGAGGTTGTGAACGATAACCACATCGTAGCTCCTGATATCGGCGTCAACAATTTCGTTGCCTTCGCGGTTGGTGAACGCACCCACTATGAGATATCTGCCAAAGGGCAATGGCGGCAATTCCTCTTTCACATCATTGCTGAATGGCACCACCCCAGGGCTATGCAGCTTGTGAGAGCGCACAAACTCAAGGTCCTTAAGAGTTAGTTTTTTGTTTGATCCTTTCTCTAATGATTCATATACAACATCCGAGATGCGATAGATACGAATCTCCACATCATTTACATTTGAGAAACTGGCACTAATCTTAATAGGGTCGCTATTTGTCTGGTGCTGGTCGTAATGCAAACTCACGCTCTGGCTCTCAAGGCTATATATCTTGTTTTGAACCGCTGGAGTGTAATAGGAATTGGGGAAACGGTTGACATATTCCTTCAAGTCGCTATAATGGTCTTTGGCATAGGTATTGAGCAATAACAAAGCGCTGTGCTCGTTGTCTTTGTACTTGAGGTACTCGGCATAATCATCTTTTACGGCATGGGTCTCTGTTGCTGCAAACATCCATTCGGGAGTACCTTCCTGGCAAGAGCTAAGCCAACGCTGCTCAAGTTCTTCAACGAAATTCTCGTCTGAATACTCAAACAGTTTTATGCTGTTCACACATATCGCCTGGAACAGAGTGGGAACATACACTGCACCCATCTCGTTACCATCGATAAACACCTTGCTGTAGTTGCCTATAGGGCATTGCTTGAGGGCCTGTTCATCGGCAAGAGCGGCACGCAGCAGTTCCTTGATTTTATTGTTGAACTGCTCGTTGTCCCACTCGGTGTAGTCGTTAGCGGGAGCCTCATCCACAGCATTCTCACGGTCATGCACGCCATAGGCATCCCGATAATCCTTAAACACACACGCCTCCAAGTAATTGAGAATCGCGATATAGTCGGCACGTTTCTCCTTTTTCTTCACCTCCTCGATTTGCATGATCACAGTGTCCATCGACTCCTGCGATATTTTTCCTTTGGCAATCGAGAACCGCACAAGGGCATCTACCATCATTTGGCCATCGCCAATCTTCTGAGCTTTTTTAAGCTGTGCTAATGCATCTTTGCTCACCTGCTGCGGATAGTCGAAATCGGGCTCATCCTGAGCGTGAGCATTAAATGAAAAAAATCCCATAACGATAGTGAGTATTAAAACTAATCTTGATAAAAAGTGCATAATTATAAGTTATTTGGTAAAATTTCTGCTTTTATAAGGTGGGTTCTATAAATTAACTTGAGATGTTTTTGATTTATTTTCGAGCAGAT
>CALAVD010000228.1 GCA_937892085.1 uncultured Prevotellaceae bacterium | reverse complement strand
AAGTGAAAGTAAAAACTTGTGATTTCCCTATATTTCAAGATATTATTCAGTAATGTCAATTCTGTCAAGCAAAACAACAAAAAATCGGCACACCTGTAAAAGACTGTGTGAGGTAGTAACATCGGGGGCTGTTGCAAAATACCCAATCTGCAACAGCCTCCGTTAGCTATCAACATTAAACACAGGATTATGCAGGAGACTCGAAAAATCTTGGTTTTTTAACAATCCTTCATTTTTTGATGTTGCGTGCCGCCTGGCTATAGGGATAAATTTGCGGTTAAAAAAGTTGATAATATTGATAATTAACTCATTGAAATGCTATGAAAAAGACAACTGAGAAAATGAGAATCGTGCAGCGTGGAGAGAGGCCCATGCACAATGGAGAGAGTGCTGTGGCTGGCGAGGCTGCACAGCTGCTAAACATGCGTGAGCGCGAGGAGGCGCTTGAGGTGGTGGGAGACCCACGAGTTGTTACACAGCTGCTTCCTGGCGACAAGGTGCTGCTGGTGGATGACGACCGCACTTTGGTGCTGCAAGGTAACCAGGTGAAGTGGGGTGATTCAGTAGTGCTGGAGCCTTCGGGACAGGTGGTTACCGCTCACAAGGTGGGTGCTCTGCTGCTGGTGGTGACTACCGCCGGCAACATCGTGCTGCGCCGCACCTCTACTGGCTATGAGGCTCTTGACCCGTCGTCTGCCATACCACAGGTTCACATCTCGGCGGCAGAGCAATTCACGCTCACCGCTGCCATTGGCGCATTTGATTTTGAGAGCCCTTATAACACTTGGCAAGCACCGCTACACAATGCCGACATAGATGACCTCACTAAAATCATACGCAACGCCGTGGCCACGCTGCAAAGCCAGGCTATCTCGCAAGGGCGCTTCACGGGTGTGATGCTGGTGCGCTATGGCGTGCGGCTGTGGGACGATAGCTACCTGTGGATGAGTCAGCCAGTTATGGTAGGGCATAACATCCTCAGTAATTCTTATCGCACCACTGCCACAGTAGCGACAAGCGGTGGTGCTTACGTGGGCATAGAGGCGTGTAATTTCAGCATGAACAGTTACCGCTTGGGAATCACCATGATGGGTGGTGTCGCGAGCGAGTGGCGACAGTTGGTCAAGGCGATAGATGTGCTTGTGTCGCCGGTGTCGAGCATGGTAGATCTCAATGCAGGGCTGGACTACCGGTGTGTGGTGACCACATCGAGCGGCACGAGGCGCTATCTTCTCGAAATGGGACCTAAGCCACGCTCGGCGAGCGCAATGCTGCAAACTATGCTCGGGGGCGGCGACTGGCGTGTGGTGGCATCGACCACGGTGCTCGACGGCAGCGGTTTCAAGGCTGTGAACACTGCCGTGGCATCGCAGCAGGTGATTGCCGGCTTGCGGTGCGATGTGGTGACCTCGCAGTTGCTCTCGGCGCCCAAGGTGAGCCGTGGAGTGTGTGAGCAGGTGATGGAGAATTGCTCGCAAAATGCTGTGGCGCAGGTGTCGATGGAGCATAACGGCAGGCTTTTCCAAGCCCCGATAGCCTTTTCTCTCTCCAACCCGTGGCATGTGCTGCCCTGGCTCGACGGCTCTGTCGCTGCAAGTTCCACTACCGCCACAGTGCAGGTTACATTAAGCACCGCCGAGGGCGTTAAAGTGATTACAACGAGTGGCACTTGTCCTTGCAGCGTGACAACGTTGAACCCTGTAATCGCCTATCCCGACGTGCGCGCCACTCACATCGCCATTGCCATGGGCAATAATGTGTGGGAGAGCGATTTGGCACCAATTGAGGGCAGTGGCATGGCGGCTTTTATCAACCCCACGCTTAATAGCAACACGATGACCGCTGGGACAGTCGCCTCACAAGGTGCTTCGTCGGTTACTATTCCTGCTCAGGGCGCGGTGGTGGTGAGTGCTGTGGGCAATCCGCTGGTGGCGCAGTGGCGGGCATCGGTGAGCGGTAGCCGCATCCTCGCTCTTGGTGCCGCTTGCCGACCCATCTACTCGGGAGGCTTCGGGCGTTATCCCATCTATGTGTTCACCACGCAAGGCATCATGGCTTTGCCGCAAAGCACCGGTGGCACTTGGGGCGAGCCACGACTCATTACCGAAGCAGTGCTTGGCGATGGCGCAAAACCTGTTGCTGGCGGCGATGCGTTGTGGTTGGTGTCGCAGCACGGCATCTTGTGCTCGATAATGGGGAGCACCCTCAAGCGATGGCTCAACGGTGTGGCTCCCGCAACGCAATTGTCATGGAACGACAGGGAGCGTGAACTATGGCTTGCCGACGGCGATGGGGGAGTGGTGGTGCTCATGCCATCGGGGCGCACTTACCGCCGCGACATTGCCGTGAGTTGTCTCTATAGCGACCCAACCCACTCGCTTGCCGTCACTGCCGAGGGCGCACTTCTTGACCTGGGCAATGAACTGCCGGCAGTAAAAAATGTTTCGTTTTTGTCCCACCCATTCGAAATGGACCCCATGAGGCGACTCCGAAGAATCACTTGGAATATTTTCACCACAATGGTAACTCCGAGCATAGCTAACGTGACGCTCACCATTCGAGGCGAGCGAGGCGGTAGCTGTCACGGCTACATCATCAGCCAAGTGCGAGCTTCGGGCATTGTGGCTGCACCGTTATCACGACCAATAGTCGCACCTCCAACCCGCACTCTAAGACTTCAGATGGAAGCGTCAATCGCTACAGGAACAATTTTGTATCCAACGATTATAAGCCTTTAAAGTGAGACTCTTTGATGTAAACAACACGAATTAAACTAATTAGAACTAATTTTTGGCAGGCGTAGCCTTTCGTTTTAATTAGTTTAATTGGCACACCTGTAAAAGACTGTGTAAGGTAGTAACATCGATGGGTGTTGCAAAACTCCCAATCTGCAACAGCCTCCGTTAGCTATCAGCATTAAACACAGGATTATGCAGGAGACTCGTTTAATTCGTGTGCATTTATCTGCGCGAAGTCTCAACTAAAAAAAGCTGGCGCGCGGTGTGCGTGCCAGCTTTAATATCAGAAATCAGTAATAAGTGTCAATTAATTGGTGTGTGAGAAGTAGATACCGCCACACAGCTCAACCAGGCCATTATAAGTGTCTTTGTAGCCTATTATAGTGATGGTGTTGCCCACTTCAATACCGGCAGTTTCAACCCACCCCTTGCGGTTGTCGCCAGTGGCTCCATAACCTGGATAGCAGCCATAGACATAGAGCTCATTGGTGCCGTCGCTGATGAACATATTGCCATAGACATTGTCACGGCCCTGGTTGTCCTTGAGCGAAGTGATGTCGCCGGTAACACGATAGTACACATCCCTACTGTCGGGCTTAGTGAGGAACTCGGCGATGGTTACGTCGGTAACAGGAATGTGATTCTCATATTGGGCGCCAGTCATCTGTGGGTTGCCGTTGTGTGAACCGCGCTTGCCCACTATGGTGACAATGTCGCCTTCCTTAAGACCCAGAGCCTGGAAGTCGCCTTTGGCACCGATACCATAGACATAAACCAGCTCATCGGTCCAGTCACGCAAGTAAACATTGCCATAGGTGGGATTATCAACCTTTTGGATTACTGCTGTGATGCGATACTGAGTGTCGCCCTCACTGGCCTCGAGGAACTGAGTGCAGTTAACCTCGACGATAGCGCCAGTCTGCTTTATGGTTGCAGTCACGGCACTCTCTTGCGAGCCACTCTTGGTCTTGAAAGTAACCACAGCACTGCGGTCGCCACCCTTGTTCTCACTTGCACGGAAGGTAACTGTTGGCTCGCTACCACCGGTGATGTTGCTGATAGAGAGCCAGCTCTTGGCATCCTCGGGAATCTCAACGCTCACACCATTGCCCTTGCAGGAGAGGCTGATTGTGCAATCACCACCCTCAATAGGAATTGTAGCGTCTTCGGGGTCAATGCTCTCCACCTTAATAAGAGACTTCACAATATTTACAACAGTAACATCAACGAGCTCGGTTTGACCGTTGTAAGTAGTTTTTGGTCCTTCAACGGTGACAAGGTCACCTTCCTCGAGACCAAGACTCAAGAAGTTCTTAGTCTTGCCGTTAGCGTCGAGTGTGCCATAAATCTGGATGGTGCCTGTCTCGTCAACGAGATACCAGTTGCCATACACTGTGTTGTAAATGTTGGTAACAGTACCTGTCACGCGGTAGGTCTTGCTGTCGGGACCGGCAATAACCTCGGCGCAAGTGGCGTTTTGCACTGTTGCCAAGCCTTGGATTACCTTGATGTGCTGCTGGCGTCCGCCACAGTCAATCACTAAGTCGGCATCGCGTCCATTGGGAGTTGCGTCGGCGGCAAAAATGATTTTGCTCTCGCCGGCACCGCCGTTCATGGGAGTGATGGTGAGCCATCCGGGCACTTGAGCTGGGTCAATGCTCCAGCTCGCGGTAGTGGAGATGTCGATAGAGGCTTCGCCACCATCAATGTTGATGGGCACATAGGAACGAGATACCTGAATCTCGTTGAGCAGGGTCATTGTGTCTTCATCGGAGCAGCTGACCAACACAGCACCTATCAGTGCGATAAAAGCGGGAATAAAATATTTAAGTTTCATAGTCGTAAATCTGCTTTAATGAATTAGTTGAAAATATACTTAATACCGATTGCCACGCTCCAGCACTGACCGATGGCGTGGTAGGGGGTCCACATCTTGGTGTCGCCGTTGATGGCACTGATGGTTGAGAAGGTGGCATAGCCGTCGGCGTCAACGCCCTCATACTTGAGGATGCGCGCGTCACTGCCAATCGCGGGATTCAAGGTTTTGCTCACGCCCCAGCTGGAGTTGAAGAAGTTGAGCACGTTCTTCATGTCGAAGCTCAGCTGGATAGTGTGCTTGGTAGAGCCGGCACGGAAATTGAAGTCGTGCTTGTAGCCCAAGTCAATTTTGTGTACCCAGGGGCTGTAAACGCTGTAGCCCTCGGCATACTCTCCCCTGTGGTTCTTCAAGTAGCTGTCGTTGTTCATGAACGCAACGAAGCGGTCGCGGTCGTTGTCGCTCACGAAACGGAACTCGCGGTCGGCAATCTGCTGGTCGGTAGGAATGTAGATGGCGTCGTAGTTGTAGCCGTCACCATTCATGTCGTTAGTGGTCATGTAGGAGTAGTTGTAACCTCCCTGCCATGCCTCATAAATGAGGTTGTAGTGGTTGCCGCTGCGGTCGTGCAGAGTAGCGCTTGCCACGAAGCGGTTAGGAGTGACATACTGCGAGTTGTGCAGACGAATGTTGTTGGGACCTTCCCAAGTGGGAACGTAGGTGAATGCACTCTCGGCTGCCGAGCCTGGCATGCCGGTAACTTCCTTCGACACGGTGTGGGTGTAAGAAGCCATGAGGCTGATCCAGTCGGCGGGCTTGGCAGTTGCCATGATGTTGGCGCTCCAGCCATAACCCTTGCTGGTGTTCTCAAGAACGAAAGCCTTGGTGCCTGTGCGGAATCCCTCGGGATAAATAGGACGGTTGTCAACGCCATTGAAGCGTGCGAAGCCACCCACGCTTGGAATTGACCAGTCGCTGATAGAAACAGCGTTCACGGTCTTGTTGAAGATAAACTCGCCGGTAAGCTCAAATGGGAACGAAACGGGCAGAGCGTAGTCGATGGCAATCGACGATTTCCACACCTGTGGCATCTTGAACTTAGGATCTACGCCGTTTACTGCCGATGGAACAGTTCCGTCCTCAGGTTTTACTGTAGTGGGATAGCCCATCTCAAAAAGTTTCTGCTGCAGAGCGGCGATTGTTGCTTTGCCGTTAGCATCGGTAACGAGACCGCCGGCAAACTGGTTCATGTCGGTGTTCCTTGCATTGAGGTTGGCTTGATACTGTACCAAACCGCCGTTAGTTGGCATATTGGTGAAGAATACCAATGGCAGACGACCTGAGAAGAGACCTGTACCACCACGAACCTTAAGGCTCTTGTCGCCAAACACGTCATAGACGAAGCCCACGCGTGGTGAGAAGGTGATGCTGGTCTTGGGCCACTTGCCGGTGTCCACGTTGCGAACCTTTCCGTCGTTGTCATAATAGTCGAGTGCGAGGATGGCATTGTTGGTCATCAGATCCTTGTTGTTGAAGAACAGACCGTCGATGCGCAAGCCGTAGGTCAATTTGAACTTGTCGTTAACATTCCACTCGTCTTGGCCATAGATGCCAGCCTTGTTGAACTGCACGCGTGCGGCGGGAGCGCTCTCACCGTCGTAGCCGTAGGTCAAGCACACAATCTCGGGAGCAGCGCCGTTGATGAAGTCGTCAACGCTCGCGTAGCGGTAGTAACCGGTACCGTTGCGCATGTACTGGTTGTCGGCCATCTGATGCTCAAATGTGATACCTCCCATAATCTTGTGGTTGCCGAGGTAGTAAGTTATATCGTCCTTGATGTTCCAAATGGTGTTGTGAACGGCGTTGTTCCAAGTGAAAAGCTCATAACCGAGAGCCATGTAGTTGCCGTTGTTGCCGGTTCCATCTTGGATGTCGATGAAGGGGAACTCGCTGGAGTTGCTGCCACGCACGTCGTCGAGCTTCGACCAAGTGGCGAGGAACTGGTTGCTCAGGTTGTCGGTCAAGCGGCTGTTGAGGTCGAACGAGAGCGAGTGAACGAGGTTCTGCATTGAGTACATTGCATTAGAGAAAATCATGGAATATTGAGAAGCACGGTTATAGGCCGAGCGAGTTCCACCGTCCATTGAAGAACCGTTGGTGGAGTTCCACACGTTGTTCTTGGTGTAGTTATAGCGCAGCGCCAAGTGGTGGTCGCTGTTGATGTTCCAGTCGATGCGGGCAAGCAGCTTGTAGTTGCTCTCATCAGCGGGGAAGCTGGTCCAGCTGCCAGTATCGTAACCATACTTGTTCCTTACATAATTGGAAACGGCCTCCAGATCCTTGTTCGTTGTACGCGAAATGTAGTTGTCGGCATCTGCTTTGCCATCCTCAGAACCTCTCCAACGGTTCACGATAGAAGGAATCTTGATCATTTCACCGTTCACGAAGAAGAACAGCTTGTTCTTGATGATCGGACCACCGAAGGTGAAACCGTAGGTAGTGGTCTGAGACTTCTCACGGGCACCTGCAATCTGCTGACGCTTAACAGCATCACCCTGCATGTTCTCAT
>CALAVD010000227.1 GCA_937892085.1 uncultured Prevotellaceae bacterium | reverse complement strand
ATTGCCTTAGCAACATAGGGTCACTGGTTTGGGATTGGGGAGTACTATAAAGACCTAATAATAACGATTTAACAAACTCCTTTGTGGTTATGGGCTTTGGTCGGCTCGCAGGGCTATGAGGGAGTTTGTTTTTTAAGAATATTATGACAGAAATTCAAAAACTCTCAATCATCGCTAGTGGAAAGGAGTATTTTAGAGAAATTATAATACCAAACCATCTTACTGGTTTGAAGAAACTTAGTTTAAAGAGTTTCAACATAAATCCTTTCTTAATTAATTATCTTGCTGCATTCCTTTGCGGCGATACTGAACCATTATCACTTGCAAAGGCGTTAGTTTATCCACGAGTGCTGGGAACAAGCATTAATACAAGTTTCGGTCAAAACATTCAAATATTTATAAGTGATTTGAAAGAAGTTATTGGAAATGCATCTGGAATTAGTGGGATTGATATTGAATTTGTTGATGCATTAGACGGAAGAAAAAAATATTGTCAATGCAAGGCTGGACCACAGACTATAAACAAAGACGACATTGCCACTATACTTGGACATTTCAAGTATCTTCAGAATAAATCTCGTTTAGACCGTATGGGCATACAAGCAGATGATATGATAGTCGGTGTTTTGTATGGAGACAGTAGCGAATTGTCAGGCAATTACAAGGCAATTGATTCATATTTTCCAGTTTATTGTGGTTCTGAATTCTGGGAACACCTTACTGGAGATTCGGCTTTTTATCATAGACTTTCAAAAGCTTTTGGTGAGGTTGTTGAGGAAGAGGGAATTGATGGAAGTCAATTAATTCAACAAAAAGTTGAAGAAATTGCTCAAGAAATATTGGATAATGGAGGAATTTAAACAATGGAGTCCACATTTTATTCAGTAAACACATTAGCCGATATTTTAGGGACATCTGTCGCTACTGTTCAAAAATGGGGCGATAGTGGCGTTTATCCTTTGCAGAAAGACGAAAAAGGTCGAGTAGGCTTTATGTCGCAAGATCTAATGCAGATAGATGCGATAAGGGATATGAATAATGGCGAATGGAATAAGGAATTAAAATCAAGACCCAACCGAGTTTTTACTTCTGTAGAGTTGTTTGCAGGTGCTGGTGGCTTGGCTTTAGGTTTAGATATGGCTGGTTTTCGTCATGTGTTATTAAATGAATTTGATGAGCAGGCATGTAATACACTTCGAGTTAACAAACCAAATTGGAATGTGCTTGAAATGTGTTGTGGGACAACTTTTCCGTGAGATTTAATCATGACAAAGTTGTTTTTATGAATAAACAAGACATTGTTAACCTGGTTAATTGGGCTTTGCGTTGCTATTCGCCGTTGGGTTATCAGGTGTTGAAAGAGGTTAACGCGAAATGGTTACCTGTGGGTTATGAGTTGCATTTTGACGGTGGTAGTGCCGTGAAAGCACATTTCGATGGTCGCGCCCCAGGCGTTAGCCGTGTGATGAATAAGATGACGACCGCAGCAACGTGCTGTTCAATGCCGTCATCAACAGCGCCACCATGAAATCATTTAACACCCTAAAGTGTGAAAATGCCACATTTTTGCTATTCTACTGCAACATTCACCCTTTAGTGTGCGTCTAAGTCAAAAAGACATATCTAAATTTGCACATAATTTACAAACCCAAAGACTATGGAAAAGAGAATTGTTACCTTCTTAATGCTAATAGTGTGCGCCATTGGTGCGATGGCGCAGCAATATAGTGTGCAATGCCAAGTGAATGACAGCAATGGTGAGGGTGTTCCCTTTGCTACGATTTACATATATAACGGTAGTGACACAACCAAAGTTGTGAGCAGTGGAGTGAGCGACGACTATGGCAAGGTGGACCACAAACTCGCAAAGCCTGGCAGTTACTTGATGCGTGTGCATTTTGTGGGTATGGCGCCCGAGGAGCGCACCTTTGAGGTGAACACATTGGCACCTGTGGCACAACTTGGCACAATGGTTCTCAATCGTGAATCAACGATGCTTAGCGAGGTGACTGTTACAGCCCAACGCCAACTCGTGACCAGTGAGATTGATCGCCTCACCTACGACGTGCAGGCCGATGCCGACAGCCGTACCAGCAACGTGCTCGACATGCTAAAGAAGGTGCCAATGGTCTCGGTCGATGGCAAAGATGACATTTTAGTAAAGGGGTCAACGTCGTTCAAAGTTTATCGCAACGGTCATCCCGACCCAGCACTGAGCGGTCAGAACATGAAAGATGTTCTCAAGGCAATTCCTGCCAGCTCCATCAAGAAGATAGAGGTGATTACCGACCCTGGAGCGAAATATGACGCCGAGGGCACTGAGGCCATTCTTAACATCGTGACTGTGGGTGGCAGTGGTTCACTGATGCAGGGCGTGATGGGTACAGTAAGCTTGTCGGTTGACAACACTGGTAGCCCTAATGGAAATACTAACATCGTCACACAGATTGGGAAAGTGGTCGCCTCGGTAAACTATGGCTACACTAATAAGAATCGCCACTACGACCACAATATCATGGATAGCGAGCACACCTATGCCACCACGGGCAACTCATTGCTAAGCCATAACGAAACTCGGGGCTCTTTCACTTTCCACTACGGCAACCTCAGTGCAAGCTGGGAGCCCGACACCCTGAATCTTGTTTCACTATCATTTGGAGGCTACT
>CALAVD010000226.1 GCA_937892085.1 uncultured Prevotellaceae bacterium | reverse complement strand
GAAATTAGTTTAATTCGTGTGCTTTTATTTTTTAAAGTGGACTCAAACAATAGTCCCAAAAACACCAAAGAAGAGAAAAATAAAGAAAAGGAACCGTCCACTTTTCTTCACTTTGTGCAGAAAAAAGTGAAAAAATTTGGTATATTACCAAAATTGTGGTAATTTTGCCACAAAATAAATCGAATTACTATGGATAATAACGCAGTGGCCGAACGTATTAAGTTCTTGATGAAGGAGTTGAACTACCGTCAGGTGGATTTTGCTCAGAAGATTGATATTGACACGTCAAACTTGTCGAAGTACCTCAACGGACGCTTGGCGATGAGCGAGGCGCTGATCAACAAGATTGTGGTAAACCTCGGGGTGTCGAAGCAGTGGCTCGAGACTGGCGAGGATCTGCCTTTTGCCAAGCAGCAGCCTCAACAGCTTGTCACGGTGCCCGACACGCACATCGTGACTCAGCCTACTGCGGCAGTGGCGAAGCGCGGAACACCAGTCTATGACATCGACGTGACGGCGGGATATATGCCCCAGGCGCGCATGTTTACCGACGACCAGATAGTGGGCTTCGTTGACCTCCCCGACATGACGAGCTCGCAGTGCCGCATAGTGCGCGTGAGCGGCGACTCGATGAGCCCGGTGATTCGCAACGGCGACTACATTGCGGTGCGTGAGTTGAGCAACCTGCGTCAGATATTCTGGGGGCAGATTTATGTCGTCATCCTCGACGACTACCGCATGGTTAAGTACATTCGCCGCCACGACGACCCCTCGATGGTGATTCTGCGCAGCGAGAACAAGCGCTACGACGACATGACAATCTACCGAGAAGAAATCCGCGACCTCATGTTCGTGCAAAACATCATCCACGTCGATACGAGAATGTAACCTCACGTTAAGAACACACACAAATAATTTAACACTATTTAATATATCATATCTGTTGTAATATCAAAATATGGAAGAAAAACAAGAAGAAAACCACAAACAACTACAAAAATAAATAATACTATACTTATAACAGCAAGTATAGTCTTAGCTTTCTTTGTCTTCAACTTTAATGCTATCAATGTTGTCACAAAGTAGGAGGTTATTAAGAGAGGTTGCAGGATAATAAACAATAAAACGTTTATAGTACCATAAGAAAGTGGAGTATTGTTACTCCACCATTCTATAATTTCAATACAAATGTCACATATATTATTAAAGTCCATAATTTACCAATGATTTACATATTGTTTATTACTAAATATAAACCATGCAGATACGGGGATGTAATTTCACGTTAAATAACGCTTCTTTATTTCAAAATGTCTTGTTCCGAAGAACAGTTGCAAAAGTATAAATTATTTTTCAATAAATAGGTAATAATTACGAAAATTGTTGAAATGATTACGAAAAATTATTTAAGGAAGCATTATTTCTTTTGAAGTGTTGTTTTTTTTAGGACTTTCTTATAATTTTGCAGAGTGATTTTTTGAGAAAAGTGGCATGAGTGGCCGAAAAGTCGCTTGAAAAAGTGGCACGAATTAGTTATATTAATATGTAAAATGCAGATATTCAGGAGAAAAATAGAAGAGGTGCTGATGAGGTGGAAGTCAAATCAAAACCATCTGCCTCTTGTCATTAAAGGTTGCCGTCAGTGTGGCAAGACTTTCTCGGTGCAAAAGTTTGCGCATGAGAACTACAAGCATGTGGTTTACATTAATTTCATTGATGACGAAGAAGCCGCTATTGTTTTCAAGAGTTTCAGAAAGATTGATGACTTGATTATGGGCATCACTTCAACTATTCCCGGTTCATCTTTTGTTGCAGGTGAGACATGCTTGATACTCGATGAAATCCAGGAGTGTCCCGAAGCGAGAATGTCGTTGAAGTTTTTCCATCTTGATGGACGTTTCGATGTTATTGCAACTGGCTCACTGCTTGGCGTGAAAGGTTACAAGAGTGACAACCATGATTTCTCGGTGCCAGTAGGCTATGAGGACATGATAACTATGTATCCTCTTGATTTTGAGGAATTCCTTTGGGCAAATAGTATGCCTGCAGAAACAATCTCGCGAATTAAGCGTTGCCTTGACAAAGTAGAGGTGGTTCCCGAAGCGCTTCATCAGCGTTTCAGGAAACTGCTCTTGCATTACACTATAGTTGGTGGTATGCCACGTGTAGTACAGGAGTTTCTTCAAACTCACGACATGAATAGTGTTGTGCGGCAACAACGTGCGATTGTAGATAACTATGAGGACGACATGATGAAATATGCCGAGAATATCTACAAACCCCGACTACGAGAGGCTTTTGAGTCTATACCTCGTCAACTGAGCAAGGAGAATAAGAAATTTCAATACTCAGTAATCAGGCAAGGAGCAAAGGCTGCTCATTATGTTGATGCTCTGCAATGGATTGAAGACGCTGGTGTTATTTGTCGTTGCCGTAACTTGCAGGTTCCCGAGCTCCCTCTCGACGGCAATGCCCTAAATGATAATTTTAAGGTTTATATGGCCGATACCGGGCTTTTCTTGTCGATGCTTGAAGACGGGACACAATTCGATGTTCTTCAAGGAAATCTTATGGGCTATAAGGGTGCAATTTTTGAAAACCTTATTGCCGATATTTTCAATAAAATGCATCGCAAGTTGTATTTCTATAGTAAGCCTTCGGGTCTCGAAGTGGATTTTGTCATTCGTTATAAGGGTGAGGTGACTCTTATAGAGGTGAAGTCAACTACGGGCAATGTGAAGAGTACCAAGACAATATTGAAACATCCGGAGAAATATCACGTTCACAGGGCAATAAAACTGGGAGATTATAACGTGGGAAAAAGTGGCGAAATCTTGACTTTGCCGCTATATATGGCTTTTTTGCTTCGAGAACCATGACCTTCATGTAAAAAAGAGAAATAATGAACGATAAGGAACAAATATATCTTCACACGCTTGATACCGGGCTGCGGCTGGTGCATGTGCTCCGCAACTCGCCGGTGGCGTGGTGCGGACTGGCGGTGAACGCCGGCAGCCGCGACGAGCTGGAGGGGCAGTATGGGTTGGCGCACTTTGTGGAGCACACCATCTTCAAGGGTACCAAGCGTCGCTCCTCAACACGCATCAACAACCGCATGGAGCAGGTGGGAGGCGAACTTAATGCCTACACCACCAAAGAGAGCACTATGCTCTACTGCATCTTCCCGGTGGAACATTTAGAGCGTGCTGTGGAACTGCTTGCCGACCTTGTGGAGAACTCTGTCTTCCCCGAGCATGAGCTCGCGACCGAGCTCGACGTGGTGCTCGAGGAGGTGGCAAGCTACCGCGACTCGCCGAGCGAGGCGGTGTATGACGACTTTGAGGACATGCTGCTTGCCGGCAGTCAGTTAGGGCACAATATCTTAGGCGAGGAGAAAGACCTGCGGCGGCTCACTTCGGGCCACTGCCTCGACTGGCTCAAGAGGCTGTATGTGCCCAGCAACATGGTGTTCTTCTCGCTTGGAGGCACGCCAGCCGAGAAGGTGTTCCGTCTTGCCGAGCGATATTTCAGCATATTGTCCCACGCCAAGCGTGGCATCAAGCGCAAAGCTCCTGCCGTCCTTGAGCCGCAGCGCAAGGTGGTGGATTTGGGGCTGCACCAGTCTCACACCATAGT
>CALAVD010000225.1 GCA_937892085.1 uncultured Prevotellaceae bacterium | reverse complement strand
TGACTGGAGTTCAGACGTGTGCTCTTCCGATCTTGCTCTCTCCCGTTGACAGTGAGCACGGAGCATTCTATCAGTGCCTTGTGGGGGAAGACATCGGCAATGTGTCGAAGCTCATCCTCACAGCGTCGGGAGGACCGTTCCGCACCATGCCGCGCGAGCAGCTTGCCACCGTCACCAAGGATGACGCCTTGCGGCACCCCAACTGGGCGATGGGGGCGAAAATCACCATCGACAGCGCTACGATGATGAACAAGGGCTTCGAAATGATAGAGGCTAAGTGGCTCTACGGCATCTCGCAGGAGCGCATCGACATTGTGGTGCATCCGCAGTCGATAGTGCATTCTATGGTGGAGTTTGTAGATGGCTCGGTGAAGGCGCAGTTGGGGTTGCCCGATATGCACCTGCCCATACGCTACGCGTTAGGGCTGCCGGGTCGCTTGGCTACCGCCGAGCGTCGCCTGACAGTCGCCGACTATGCCTCATTAACCTTCGAGGCTCCCGACTTCGAGAAGTTTCCGCTGTTAGGCACTGCCTACGAGGCGGCGCGTCGTGGAGGCAACATGCCGTGTGTGATGAACGCCGCCAACGAAATCGCTGTCGCCGCCTTCCTGCACGACAAGATTGGTTTCAACGACATATATAATATCATAGAGAAAACTATGGCTTGGGCGCCGTTTGTCAACAGCCCGGGTTACGCCGACTATGTCGCCACCAACGCCGAATCGCGAAGCTTTGCTCAAGGAATAATTGATAAATCATAATCAGTTCACGGAGCTTGCAACTACTGCCTTGTCAGCTTGTCAGCTCGTTTGCTAAATAACTAATAATAATGAACATATTTAACAATTTAGTAGAGACATTAGGTTCTGCTTCATTTTGGATAAACGCTTTACAGTTAATATTATCACTTAGCTTACTCGTTTTCGTGCACGAATTCGGGCATTACTTTTTTGCTCGCTTGTTCAAGATGCGGGTGGATAAGTTTTACTTGTTTTTCAATCCCAAGTTCTCTTTGGTGAGATGGGACCCTAAGAATCACAAGTTGCAGTTTTTCGTGAAGAATCCTGATGACGACGCCGAGAAGGGTGATAATAACGCCGAAGAACCAGCTGTAGAGGCTCAGGCTTCTCACCCCGAGCAAGCCGCCGAGGATGAGCAGGACGAGAAATCCACATGGCGCGATACCGTCTATGGTCTTGGATGGGTGCCACTTGGAGGATACTGCTCTATCGCAGGCATGGTTGATGAGACCACCAGCGCTAAGGAGCTGAGCGAGAAGCCCAAGGCCTGGGAATTCCGTTCGAGGCCAGCATGGCAGCGACTCCTGGTGATGATAGGCGGCGTGCTGTTTAACTTCTTGGCGGCATGTATCATCTTTGCCGGAATGACTTGGCATTATGGTGATAAATACATCCCCTACGAGAACGCTACCGAGGGAATGCTTTTCAGTCCGTGTGCCGAGAAAATTGGTTTTCGCGATGGCGACATTCCACTTAGCGCCGATGGCAAAGAGCTTCCTGTGGGCAACCTGCAGGCATTGCTCGAAGCCAAGCAAGTAAAAGTGCTCCGTGACCATAAGGACACCATCACCATAAATATCCCTGAGGGATACCTGCTTGAGGCGAATGCCGAGGCCGAAGCCGAGCAAAAGAAGGAGCATCCTCAACTGTTTATGGACTACAGGGTGCCTATGGTCATCAAGAGCGTCCAGAATGGCGATGGAGCTGCAAAGGCAGGTCTCAAGGCCGGTGACAAAATGCTGAGCGTGAATGGTGTTAAGACCCCAGATTATAGGGACTTCATTGAACAGTTGGAGAATAACAAAAACAGCACGGCGGTGATCGCCTATCTGCGTGACGGGAAAATCGACAGCGCTAAAGTTGAAATCAACGACGGTGGAAAGATAGGTATAGGCGTGACCAATCCCGATGAGATTTTTAAGGTGAAATATGTTGATTATGGCTTCTTACCTTCGGTAAAGATTGGTTTCCAGAAAGGCTGGAACCTGCTGGTTGATTACATCACCATGTTTAAATATGTGTTCTCTAAAGAAGGTGTGAAGAGCTTGGGTAGCTTTGGCGCCATAGGCAGTTTGTTTGGCGGAGAAATCAACTGGTCTTTCTTCTGGTATATCACTGCCTATCTGTCAATCATCTTGGCGTTTATGAACATCCTGCCCATCCCAATCCTTGATGGCGGCTATGTCCTCTTCCTGCTCATAGAGATGATTACCGGCTGGAAACCCAGCGAGAAGACTATGGACATCTGCTTGAGAATAGGCTTCTACTTCATTGTGCTGCTCATGGTCTTTGCCTTAGGCAACGACTTCTACCGGTTCATCATCAAATAATAATGGACAAGGCCGTGCCTTGTCTGCAAAAATCTAGACCTTCTATAAAATCTAGACCTTCTAGAAAATATAGACCTTCTAGAAAATATAGACCTTCTAGAAAATCTAGAAAAACCGGCAACTATGAACTATAAAAAGATAACCCTGCGGCGTGGCAAGGAGGAGTCGCTCAAGCGATTCCACCCCTGGGTGTTCTCGGGGGCGATAGCCCATGCCGACCCGGCGATAGAGGAAGGCGACCTGGTGTCGGTCTTCGGTAGCGACGGCACCCACATAGGCAACGGCCACTATCAGGTGGGCAGTATCATGGTGCGCATCCTCGCGTGGGGCGACACCGCCATCGACGAGGCGTTCTATAGCGACCGTCTCGTGCAGGCGTGGCGCGTGCGTCA
This sequence comes from uncultured Prevotellaceae bacterium, assembly GCA_937892085.1. Lineage (GTDB taxonomy): Bacteria > Bacteroidota > Bacteroidia > Bacteroidales > Muribaculaceae > Sodaliphilus. The sequence goes on along the minus strand of CALAVD010000225.1, from coordinate 646 downwards.
GGCTCTCGGGCTGATGCGTGCCGACAACAACTCCTATCGCCTCGTGCATGGCGAGGGCGACTTCCTGCCAGGACTGGTAGTGGATGTGTATGGCTCCACCGCCGTTATCCAGGCGCACTCGCCGGGCATGCACTTCGCCCGCAAGGTTATCGCCCAGGTGCTCGTTGACCTGCCAGGTGCTAATATAAATAATGTGTATTACAAGAGCGAGACCACGCTGCCCTACAAGGCGCACCTCGACCCCGAGAATCAGTACCTCATTGGCTCGTTCGACACCGACGTGGCGATGGAGAACGGCTTGCAGTTTCACGTCGATTGGCTACGGGGGCAGAAGACGGGCTTCTTCGTGGACCAACGCGAGAACCGCGCCCTGCTCGAGCGTTTCTCACAAGGGCGCCGCGTGCTCAACATGTTCTGCTACACTGGTGGATTCTCGTTCTATGCCATGCGGGGCGGAGCGCAGCTCGTGCACTCCGTCGACAGCTCGGGCAAGGCAGTGATGCTCACCGAGCGCAACGTGGGGCTGAACTTCCCGGGTGATGAACGCCACAAGGCGTTTGCCGAGGACGCATTCGACTACCTCGACCGCATGGAGCGCGACACCTACGACCTCATCATCCTCGCCCCACCAGCCTTTGCCAAGCAC
>CALAVD010000224.1 GCA_937892085.1 uncultured Prevotellaceae bacterium | reverse complement strand
GCCCAAGGACCGCTACTACCTCTACCGCAGCCATTGGAACACGCAGAGCCACACTATACACCTGCTGCCACACTGGACGTGGCCCGACCGCAAGGGCAAGGTGACGCCAGTGTATTGCTACACCGACTTCCCCACCGCCGAGCTTTTTGTCAACGGCAAGAGCCAAGGGCGCATCACCAAAGACCCCACTACCCGCCTCGACCGCTACCGCCTGCGCTGGCGCGACGTGGTGTATGAGCCTGGTGAGATAAAGGTGGTGGTATATGACGAGAACGGCATGAAAGCCGGTGAGAAAACGGTAAAGACCGCCGGCAAGCCACATCGTCTGCAGCTCGATGCCGACCGCACCACGCTCTGCGCCGACGGCAACGACCTGGCATTCATCACCGTGAGCCTTCTCGACAAGAACGGCACTCTCCTACCCGATGCCGACGACGAGCTGCAATTTGCCGTTGAGGGGGCAGGCACGTTCCGCGGCGTGTGCAACGGCGCCGCCACCTCGCTGCAAGTGATGACCGAGCCAGTGATGAAGCTCTTCCACGGCCAGCTCGTGGTGGTGGTGCAAGCCGGCAAAACTCCTGGCGACATCACCCTGCGCGTGAAGGGCAAAAAAGGCTACCTCAACCGCACCATCAAGTTGAGAGTGGAGAGTAATTAGATAATCTATAAATTCTATTAGATTACAGATTTTTTAAATACTAAAACAATGAAGTATTTCAAGTTATTTTTTCTCTTTTTAGCGGCATTCTTGAGTACTCAAGCTCAGAATTTTAACAAGCATTTTGTTGACTCCACACTGCGACTCGACTACATACTGAGTGGTGATGTGCACAGCCAGCACATCGCACTCGACGGCATGAGCCGCATGCCCGGATGGCACGGCAAGCACCAGCGCCTCACCGAGATTCCCGTGCATGGCGCTGCCACTATTGAGATGCGCCTTGCCGCAACGGGCGAGCTTATTTACCTGCACACCTTCAGCACCCTGTTCCAGGAATGGCTCGACCTCGACGATGCCCACCTGGCACCCAAAGCCTTTGAGTGCGTGGAGCTGGTGCCTATGCCACGCGACTCGGTAGTGGTGGAGATGAACCTCTTTAACCACCGCCATGAAGTTATTGCCACAATAAGCCACAAAGTGTATCCCACCGACTGCACCATTGTCCACAAAGGCGAGACCAATGTGCCGCAATATGTCACCCTCAACAAGGCAGCACACCCAGAGCGAGGCATCAACATCGCCTTCGTCGCCGAGGGATATACGCAAGAGCAGATGGACGATTTCCTAAACGACTGCTACAAAGGCGTAGAGGGGCTTTTCAGCTTCGAGCCGTTCAAGACGATGCGCGACAGCTTCAACGTGATTGCGGTGCTCACGCCGTCACGCGACAGCGGCCCCTCGATTCCCAGCGAAGGGGTGTGGCACAACACCGCAATAGGGTCGAGTTTCGACACCTTCGGCACACCGCGCTACCTCACCACCCAGCGCATCAAGCAGATGCACGATGCCATCGCCGGCACCCCCTACGAGCACATCATCGTGATGGTCAACACCGACCGCTACGGCGGAGGTGGCATCTACAACACCCTCAACCTGCTCATGACTAAGCACCCCCTCTTTATCGAAGTGCTCGTGCATGAGTTTGGGCACTCTTTTGTGGCTCTCGCCGACGAGTATGCCTACCCTGGAGAAGAGCCTAACGACTTCCCCCTCAATGTAGAACCGTGGGCGCAGAACATTACCACCCTCGTGGATTTCGGCTCGAAGTGGAAAAACCTGATGCATAGCGACAATATCACTATCAGCACTGCCGATGAGAAGAATTACGACACACAGACCATAGGTCTCTACGAAGGCGCCGGTTGCGTGCTTAAAGGCGTGTACCGCCCCACCCCAAACTGCATGATGAAGACCCTCAAGGTGCCAGAGTTTTGCCCCGTGTGCAGCCGCTCCATACAGCAACTAATTGATTTTTACACTAAATGAAGCTGACAATAAAACAAGGAAATAGTATTCAGACTATTTTTCAACTGCTTATTTTGATAATTAATTGTTTGTAATTGTCTAAAAAAAATGAAAAGACTGTTTTTCACTTGTTTGACTCTATTGACACTACTAAGTGCTCACGCCATCGACATCGACTACAGCAACAACGGCACGATAGCTGCCGGCATTAGGCTCGGAGCTTCGCTATACCCATCGTTTGATGCCGAAATCGACATCGAATACCGACCCATGCGCTATGTGGGTGCAAATGTGGGCTTGCTACTGATGATGCCCATCAACAGGAGCAGCGACGTAGTGAAAGAGCTCCCCGCAGTTGACCAAACGACAAAGACAATCAAAGATTACAAAGATGCAACCTACCAAACGGCAGTAAAGGCTGGGCTACAATTCACCACACCTGCCGTGATGCTCAGCAAGGGCGAGATGGGGCTCTCGCTAAGGCTCTCGCCAGGCATAGTAATGCCCTTCCCCACCAACAAAACCGTAACGATAATAAACACCAAAACCGAGACGCTGATTGTTGACGACATCGACTTTTCTACCACCGACACCTCCGAAGAGAATTTCAGCAATTCAGGAGCTAAGTTCTGCTACTGGTACGGACGCGCCGAACTGGTCCTGGAATACGAAGATAATTGGGAGTTCACCATTGGATATACCCACAGCAACTTCGACCTCTATGGCGGCAGCCGCAACATCGTGATTAACGACACACCAATCGTTGTCGCCGACAAGAAGAAGATGCACAACTTCATGCTCGGACTCACCTATAAGTTCTAATTCTGGGGATCGGTATCTGTTTAGCGATGTCACTTTTATCAAACAAAAACAACAAAAATGCGATTAAGCGAGAGTGGCGTCAAGCTTGCTTGAACATTGCCGGGCGTGAGCATTTTATTCAAAACCCGACAAAAACAACAAGAAAAAATTACTAAAGAAAAATTTTTTGTTTAATTTGTACCTCTTTTCCCGGTGTTTGTTTGATAATAATGCGATTAAAAACAAAAATCGCTGAATAGTTACGGGAATCGGGGAACTAATAAAATTAGTTTAATTCGTGTGCTTTTTTATGAGACAATTTACCGAAATACAGCGGCGTGAGCTGGAGAAAATGATGAGCGGAGACCCTTACGATGCCGCAAGCAACACCGTGCTTCTCGACATCTTGCAAGAAACTCAGGAGATGTGCCGAGACTACAACAACATCCGCCCCTCGCGACAAGAGGAGAAAGATGCGCTCATCAAGCGCATCCTCGGCAAGACCGGCGAGCGTGTGAAAATCATTCAGCCATTCTTCTGCGACTATGGTTTCAATATCGAGGTGGGAGAAGACTTCTTTGCCAACACCAACATGGTGATTCTCGATGAGGCACGGGTGACTTTTGGCAACCACGTGTTCATTGGACCCAACTGCGCCTTCTACACTCCCTGCCACCCTCTCGATGCCGAGAGCCGCAATGCCGGAAAGCAGTGGTCGCTGCCCATCACCGTGGGCAATAACGTGTGGCTGGGCGGCAACGTCACGGTGTGCCCGGGAGTGACCATTGGCGACGGCGCAGTGATAGGTGCCGGCAGCGTAGTCACCCACGACATCCCAGCCGGTGTCCTTGCCGCCGGCAACCCCTGCCGAGTTATCAAAAAAATGTTTTAGCTCATAGCTATTAGTTTTAGTTTTTATTTTTAGTTCTAGTTTTTCTAGATTTATGCTCAATCATATAATCGCTGAACAGTTACTTCTAGATATTCTAGAATTTCTAGATAGTCTAGATTGAGGCTTAACACTTAACACTTAACACTCAACACTTAACACTCAACACTTAACACTCAACATTTAACACTTATAACTTAGTGTTGTATCCGATTAACGAAATATTCTACTCATTGCAGGGCGAGGGTTATAACACCGGCATCGCCAGCGTGTTCATCCGCTTCAGCGGATGCAACTTGCGCTGTGCCTTCTGCGATACTGAGCATGAGCGCCACACCATGATGTCGTTGCCTGCCATCGTTGACGAGGTGATGAAATATCCCAATGCGCCGCTCATCGTCTTAACAGGCGGCGAACCGTCGCTATATGTCGATGAACAGCTTTTGCAGGCGCTGCGCATCACAGGAAAGAAGATTGCCATCGAGACCAACGGCACGCGTCCCTTGCCCGCTGGCATCGACTGGGTGACGCTGTCGCCAAAGTTCGGATTTCCCGGTGGCGACGTTATGCAGTGCGTGGTTGACCGATGTAACGAGTTGAAGGTGGTATATACTGGTCAGGACTTGAACCAGTATAACTTTATCATTGCCGAGCATCGCTTCCTGCAACCATGCTATGTGGATGACGAGCAACAACGGCTCGCTAACACCCGGCAGTGCGTCACCGCAGTGTTGCAACACCCACGATGGCGCTTGTCGCTGCAGACGCATAGGTTTTTGGGAATCAGGTGATAATTAATAGTTCACAGTTTATAGTTTACAGTTATTTGATAAGTTGGTTTTACTATGAAAAAGATATATTTTGCGGGATCGATACGTGGTGGTAGGGTAGATGCCGAGCTTTACAGGCGCATGATAAGCTACATGCAGGGCATGGGGCATCACGTGCTGACCGAGCATGTGGGTGGCACCAATTTGTGCCTCACCGAGCAGGGGCACGAACGTGATGTGGCAATCTATGAGCAGGACACCGCATGGCTGCGAAAGAGCGATGTGGTGATTGCCGAGTGCACCTGTCCCTCGTTAGGGGTGGGCTACGAAATGGCTTACGCCGAGCGCTTTGAGATTCCTGTTCACATCTTCTACAACCCCTCGAAATGCGCCCTCTCGGCTATGCTCACTGGCGACAGCTATTTCCACATCCATCCTTACGACAAGGAGGAAGAAGTTTTTGCGACCCTTGATAAGATACTTTAGATTCGCCCAAGCTGTGCTTGGCGACCTGGCGATGTGATGCCAGAGCATAGTTATAAACGTTATCGAGGCGGGGACATCAACGTCTCCGCCTCGATAATTTCAAGTTTTTTTCTTGAAGCCTAAAATTTACTAAACCCAAAAAAGTGTTTTTCATGGAAAAACAACAAATGTATAAAAATAAACAAGCCTAAAACAATTTTACCTTTATGCCTATGAATTAGGTTGCAAATTAAACACATAATTATAAAATGTGCAAACAAGTATATACCAACGGGCAAATTTTATAGATGAAAAGCCAAAGTAAAGATTTTTTTACATTTATTTATTAAATATTAGGCTTTTCATCTGCTTTTATTGATAATCATCATCAGGAAATCTATTCCAAAATATGATAGTAAAATTGCAATCTTGTTTTTTATTCTTACATTTCGGTCTTTAATGCATAAAAACCGTATATTTTTTACATAATCCCAGCAGCGCTGTTTGGTGGGTTGCCATTCTTGCGACTGGGCTGGCATGAGGCGTAGCATGTTGAAGCATGCGCTCAGGTGGCGGCTTCGCACGGCTGGCAGGTATTGCGGAGCCTCTTTCTCCACTTGCTGCTCGAGAGCTTCGAGGTGGTCGAGGACCTGCGTGCGGCGCAGCGACATGGTGGTGATGATGCTGCCCTTGCGGTGCACATAGTAGTACATTGGCGCTTTTAGCAGCACTACTTTCTCGACCTTGCACAGCAGTGGGTAGATGATGGCGAGATCTTCGTAGAGCGCGCCTTTGGGAAAGCGCAGGTCGTCGAAGAGTCTCCTTTGAAAGATGCGACTACATGCCGAGTGGTTGAGTTCGCCTTGATAAAAGATTGTGTTTATGGCATCGTGCTGAGAAAAGGTTTTGCAGCGTGCATTCTCCACGTCAACCGAGTGTGGGGTGTCACCGTCTTGAATCTCCTGCCAGGAGCTCACAGCAATCGGTGCGCCAGTAGTTTCGATTGTTTTCATCAGTGCTTCGACAAAGCGTGGATGCACATAGTCGTCGGCGTCGATGAAGGTGACATATTCACCTCTGGCAATTTCAAGCCCAGCATTTCGTGCGTCGCTGAGCCCGCCATTGCTCTTGTGAATGACACGGACGTGTCGGTATTTCAGGTCATACTCGTCGCAGATGTCGCCACTGGTGTCGTGGCTGCCGTCATCCACGAGTATGATTTCAAGGTCTTTATAGGTTTGCGCCAAGACCGAGTCGATACAACGTGCAAGATAGTCTTGCACGTTGTAGATCGGTATGATGACGCTTAACATTAGTTTATAGTTAATAGTTCACAGTTCACAGTTTTTTCAGTTGATAGTGGCTCTTAACCCTTAACTATTACCGTACTTTCCACTCGAAGCCGTCTTTGGTGTCTTTCACGTCGAAACCGGCTTCGTTGAGGCGGTCGCGAATGAGGTCACTGGTTGCCCAGTCCTTGTTGGCCTTGGCGCTCTTGCGCATCTCGAGCAGCAGGTCCACAGCCTTCTTGTAAGGCTCCAGGTTCACATTATCGCCTCCGGCAGCATCGTCGCGCACTCCCAGCACGTCGAAGAGATAAGTCTGGAACGTGGCTTTAAGGGTGTCGATATCTTGCTGCGTGAGTGTGGCGTTGCCGTCGTTCACCTGATTAATGACCTTGCAGGCGTCGAAGAGAATGGCGATGACCTGCGCGGTGTTGAGGTCGTCGTTCATCGCCTCGGCGCAGCGTGCGTCATAGTCGTCGAGGGTGATACTCGAGGTGTCGCTGGCTTTCAGCTCGCCCAGTCGATGCCATCCGTCCATCATTCGCTCGTAGGCCTTCTCGGCGGCTTGCAGAGCGGCATTAGAGAAATCTACAGTGCCGCGGTAGTGCGCCTGCAGGATGAAGAAGCGTATGGTCATGGGCGTGTAGGCTTGCTCCAGCATCTCATGACTGCCAGTGAAGAACTCCTCGAGGGTGATGAAGTTGCCCAGCGACTTGCCCATCTTCTGTCCGTTGATGGTGATCATGTTGT
>CALAVD010000223.1 GCA_937892085.1 uncultured Prevotellaceae bacterium | reverse complement strand
CAAGTCGGGGTGAGAGGATTCATGCGACGTGTTTAACCTGCATTTCTACATTATTATAAAATAGAAAATATGTGGTAAAATGACGGTCATTTGTCCCGTTTTTGTCCCGATTTCTCGAGGAGGATTTGTATCGTTCTCTCCTTTTCTGCAAGGAGTTCTCGCAGTGCTTGTGCCTCTCCTTGCGTGATGTTTACTTGTGCGTTGGCATTTCCCAAAAGTGATGATGCGTTAGCACCACCGACGTTGATGGATGTGCAGTCATCAAAGAAAATGGCAGGTGATACATTGATGATTTTGCAGATGTTCTCCAGCATGTGGCAGTCCATGGAATCATTTTTCATCAATCGCGAGAAATAAGTTGGCGTGATGCCAAGTTGGTCAGCGATGTTTTTTTTGATTAACCCTTTGTCGGTGATGATTTGGTCGAGTGTTGGTCCAATTCTTCTCATAGTTTCAAATTGTCCTAAAAGTTAAAAAAAGTTATACTTATTGTTTTATTATCGTACATTTTGTTTTAGTTTAATCAAACTGCATTATATTTGCGGTGATAAATTTAAGAACTATTTTTTAAATACAAAAACAAAATGGACAAAATTTTGAAAGATTCCAAAGCATTACAGGAGAAATTGAACTCTTTTTCAAGAGCCGAAAAGACCCTTGCCATTGAGCGTATAAGTGCTGGCTGCATGGTGCCACGCCGTACTGTGTATAATTGGATTTATGGTCTATGTCGTATTCCTGCGCTTCACAAGTGCAAAATTGAAGAAATTTTAGGAGAACACGTATTTAATACTGTAACTTTTGTCGAAAAATGACTTGTATATGTCACAAATTGTACGAGAATTTTACACCTTTGAGGACGAGTTGTGGTATCGGCTTGAGGATGGCACAACCGAAAAGTTGATAGAAAGCAGCACTCATGTTATAAATGACATGATTGAGCGGATTGAGAGTTTTTACCCTAAAGCTTATAGCGCATTGTGCAAGGAGTACGACCGTTGCAAGGCGAATCTTCGCCTTTATCGTTTCAAGATTGTGCAGAGGTTTTGCAAGTGCAACTTCGGCAACATTGATAATATTGCCGATGTTGACCCCTCTGGGCGTTTCAACCTTGAGAGTGTTCCTTGCCCATTGCGCGGTGAGTGTCGTTATGAGGGCGTGATTTGCAGGCCAGAATTTGACAGCCGTCTTACAAATGGCGAGTTGCGCGTCCTTAAACTCTGGTATGATGGCTACACTTGTGAGGAGATTGCTGAAAAGCTTTACTTGTCCTACCACACTGTTTGTAACCATATTCGCAGGGCTATGTCCCGGCTCGGCTTGCATGATAAAGCGGAGTTTTTTAGATATGCTCAGCAACATAAAATCTTCGAGCCATGAGTTATTCTGAGTTTGACATCGAGAAGGTCAGGAATGCAGCCGATATTCGTGACTTTATCCCTGGAGCTTCAAGCACTCGCCTCACATCCTATGTGAAATGTCCGGACTGTGGTAAGGAAAAAGGCTTGAGTGTGGTTCATAAGGCCGGCAAGAATTTTGCTCACTGCTTCCATTGCGGGTTTTCTCTGAGCAATGCGATATCGGCGTTCATGTACTATAACTTCGGCAACGACAAAAAGAAATATCCAGAGGCGATAAAGCGTGTCGCTCAAGCCGCTGGAGTGCCTTTGCTTTCGGATGATGAGAAGCTGACGAAGGCGGTTTCTCATCAGAAAAAGCTCCAGGCAAAGAGCTTTTGCGAAAGGCAGCTTGAGGAGTCGGGTTTGACCGTCGAAGACGTTATGGTAAAAGTCAAGCAGCCCAACGACACTTACACGTTAGAGCCAGCTTTTCGGCGTGGAAGCCTTGACCTTTACGGCAACGTACGCCCAGGCGATGATGAGATGCTCATCTACTACTATCGCTTGGATGGCACCATGGAGCAGTATGCCACTCGTGGAATGCGTGGAGCTTTACGTCCATACATCCGTATTCGTTACAGCAACCCTGAGTTGCACACCCCTAAAGACGCAAAGCGCACCTGCAAGTATCTGACTCCCAAAGGGGCTCCCACGAAGTTTTATTTTCCTCAGCGCATCCGTGATGCCTATAACGAGGAAAGGCATATTGAGACTTTAGTGATCCAGGAAGGCGAGAAAAAGGCCGAGAAGGCATGTAAGCACGGTGTGATGTCGATAGGCATCCAGGGTATTTACAACATCGGCAACAAGGAGAGCGGTCTGCCGGCAGATCTGCAGTACATTGTTCAACGCTGTGGTGTGCGCAATGTTGTGTTGCTCATGGATAGCGACTGGAGCGACTTGTCGAAGAATTTGAATCCCGATGAGCCTGTTGACTTCCGTCCGCGTCAATTTGCCGGCGCTGCCAAGAAGTTCAAGAAATATGTCAACAGCCTCCACAATGAGAACATCAATGTTGATGTTTACTTCGGGCATATCAACGAGAATGAACGTGGCGACAAAGGCGTTGACGACTTGTTGTGTGGACTTCTCAAAGGCGAAGAAGATGAACTTGCAAAAGACATCGACTTTGCCCTTCACGCTCATAATGGTGTGGGCAAGTATTGCTCGATTCACAACATTAGCACGTTGAGCGACCTTAAAATTGATGATTTTTGGTTGCTCAATCAGCGTGATGAATTTTTTGAGAAGTACCAATCCCTTCTTGCTCCGTTGAAGAAGTTTAAGTTTGGGAAATTCCTTTACAAGTTCGATGATGCCGGCAAGATTGTTCTTGCCAGCAAGTTCGCCAGTGATGCGGATTTCTGGACTGTCAACTTGAATGAGAACACTGGCAAGAAGACTATCTCGCTCGATACCTATGAAGCCCTGCGGTTTCTCAACGAGGCGGGGTTTTACCGCATTCACACCGATGATATGGAATATGAGAGGTATGGCTTCGTGTACATCGAGGATGGAGTGGTGTCCGAAGTGCCGTCGCATGCCATTCGTGATTTTGTATGGGATTATATTCGGCAGTCTTCAAAGGATAGAGATGTGCTGAATCATTTTTCGGCACGGCTGACCTCCGACCTCGGAGAAGACAAGCTGGAGCGACTTGAGCGCATAAAAGACGAGTTTGATTACTTCATACCTAACCAGCAGAATTTCTATTTCAAGAATGGCATGTTGTCAATGACTCCGAACGGCATTGAGTGGAACTGCGCCATTCTTGGCCGTGTGTGGAAGAAGAAGCTCATAAACCACAAATTCAAGCGAGTCCGAATCATTGAGCGTGTTGAGTACAATGCCGACAAAGGTTTCTTGGTTGTCCCCACGTCTGCCGGCTCGAAATGCGACTTCTTCAACTTCATCCGCTGCACCAGCAATTTCTGGTGGCATAAGTCAGAGATGTCTGCTGTCGAAAAGCAGGAGTTCAACCAGCATGTTATGAATAAAATTACAGCCTTGGGTTATTTGCTCTGTGATTACAAGTATAAGACAGAGCTCAAGGCGGTGATCGCCATGGACGGTGAGCTTAGCGACGTGGGTCAGTCCAATGGGCGCACCGGCAAGTCGCTCGTTGGCGATGCCATCAAGCGTGTTGTCGAGCAAGCTCCCATCGATGGGCGAAACACGAAAAATGATGATGACTTCATCTTTAGCAACGTAACCCCTCGCACACGAAACATCTTCCTCGATGATGTTAACGTGAATTTCAACTTCGAGAGGTTCTACTTCTCCATCACTGGCGACCTCGCTGTTAACCCCAAGGGGCGTGCGAGGTTTATCATCCCTCGCGAGAAGTCACCGAAATTCTATATCACCACAAATCACGCCATCAATGGCAGCCAGACACGAAGCAGCCTGGAGCGCATTGTATATATGAGTTTCAGCAATTTCTTCGGAGGCAAGACTACTCCCATTGAGTATTTCGGTCACCAGTTCTTTGACGAGTGGGACGAGAACCAGTGGAACTTGTTCTACAACTTCATGGCTGAGTGCGTGTATCTCTATTTCGTGTCGATGCATAATGGCTGGTCACGTCGTGGTCAGGGGTGCATCCTGCCTCCCATGCATGATATCATGCTCCGCACATTGCGCCAGCAGATGTCAGAAAGCATATATCAGTGGGCGGAGGTCTATTTTGATGTCACGTCACATAACATCAACAATCGTGTACCTCGTGGCGATATGTTCGCCGACTTCAAGCAGCATTTTCCAGATATGCGCAGCGGAATCAGCCAGGCTAATTTCAAGACCAAGCTGTGCTTCTATTGCCAGTTCAAGGGGTATCACTTCAACCCCTCTAAGCTTAACAAAGAGGGCAAGTCGTTCCGCAATTGGATTACCGACCACCAGGGCGAGAGCTTTATAGGCTCGGCCGATAAGAGCGGTGGCGTGGAATATTTCTCGATTTACGACACCGAGAATGCAATGAAAGAACCATTCTAAACATAGTAACAATGAAACAGACGAAATCAATTTTTGAACATTTGAGAGTGCTGGAGTTCTCCCATGGGGAATGCCGGCAAGGCTATCACCAAGAGAAGGTGTTTGGCGACGGCGGCGAGTCGGTGGAGATCTACACTGCCGAGATTGAGCCTGGTAGATGGGCGTGGGGATATAATGTCTATTTCTCCAACGAGCGCAATGCTCACCGCTTCCCTAACCTTGAATACGGCTACTGCCGTAGCGAACGCGATGCAAAACTTTTTATTCTGGGAGTTCTGCTGGTCAACGGAAGAATGTTTACACAAACCGCTCGCGAGGCTATAGGCAATGCAATAACCGAGCTGCAGCAATTAAAATTGTTTTGACCATGGAATACGACATTTTTATTCCTTTACTAATTTCATTTGTGCGCGAAAGGAGGAGAAATCATGAGGAAGTTCTATAAAACAATCATGTTCATCATGATTGCTGTGGCTGTAGTGGCTGCTTCGTACATCTTTGTCGGAGCTTGCAAGGAAGAACCGAGTTCCAGCGAGCAGCCACATTGTTCAGCCGATAAGCTACGTCCTCCTCGCCATGATCCACGCGAGGACAGCTTAAAGACTCTTGAAGACAGTGTTCACTTCTATGAAGACGGTTTTTAAATATAAAGGCGGTCAACCATGAATTGAAGTTTAACCAGTTAATAAATTATTTGCAATAATTATTTCTCTTGGCCGCCTTTTAAACTTGGCACGCTTTTTGCGGTTTAATATAAAAAACACGATAGACAAAGTGGCAACATTTTTCGAGATAATAGGTTTTTTGGTTATGGCAGCGTTCTTATTGGTTATAGCTGCTATAGCTGCCTATGTCATTGTTGTTGGACTAATCGTTATTTGCAAAATATTTTGGGGTGCCATTAAAGACCCTTTGTCCGATCTTTATTTCTTTTTTGAAGACCGAAAGAAAAAAAAGAAACGGAAAAGAAAACCTAAATATTACGAAGACTACAGTAAATTCAGATATAGCGGAGACAAGCGGCATTAATGTCGCTTGTTGTCTTTTATTGAATCATTCATACTTATTACTTTTGCCTTAATCAAAAGAATAAAGTATGAGCGACTATCAAAGTACAGCAACATCAACTATATATGTCAACGGCAAGCCTGCCGAGGACGAGATAAAGCGTCTCCGTGGTGAGATTGATAAATATAAGAAACAGCTGGTCGATATAGCAAAAGACCAGACCAAAGGCGTCAATTCCGACGTGTGGAAGAAAACCCGCAAAGAACTGATCGAGACCGAGAGGGAGCTCAAGCGCGTCAACGCCGGGGTTACCACCATCGGGCAGTCTATGCGACGACTCGACAAAGCCACACCCAACGAGCTCAGGCAAGCCCTCAAGCAGCTCAACAAGGAGCTTGGCAACATCGAGCGCGGCAGTGCCGCTTGGAACGAGCACACCAAGAAAATCCGTGCCGTCAAAGACGAGCTTGCAAAACTCAACAGAGAGACCAAGAGCCAGGAATCCCTCTGGAACCGTTTCGCCAAGAAGATGTTCGACTGGGGCGCCGCCATCCAGACCGTGGCCGCTGCCTTCACCGGCATCACCATGTCAGCACGCTCGGCAGTCCAGGCCTACGCCGACATGGATGCCGAGATGGCAAGCGTTCGCAAGTTCACCGGCATGAGCGCCGATGAAGTGGCTCGTCTCAACGAGGAATTCAAGGAAATCGACACGCGCACCTCCCGCGAAGAGCTCAACAAACTCGCGCAGGAAGCGGGACGCTTGGGCAAGTCCTCACAGGAAGATGTCCTCGGATTCGTCCGAGCAGCCAACCAGATAAATGTCGCCCTCGACGACCTCGGAGAGGGAGCGACTCTCTCCCTCTCAAAAATCGCTGGCGCCTTCGGGCAGGAAGACAAGTACGGCACCGAGCAAGCACTGTTGAAAGTCGGCAGCGTCATCAACGAGCTCTCCCAGAACTGCCGGGCCTCTGCTCCCTTTCTCGCCGATTTCACTAACCGCCTGACAGGTGTTGGCACTACGGCAGGGCTAACCATTCAGCAGATTATGGGCTTTGGCGCTGTACTCGACTCCAATGGCGCTCAGCTTGAGTCTTCTGCCACCGCTCTTGGTCAGATTGTGATGAAGCTTTATCGTGAGCCGGCCAAATATGCAAAAGCTGCTGGTCTTGAAGTCGAGGGTTTCACCAAATTGTTAAAAGAAGATGCCAACGAAGCTGTCCTGACGTTCCTTGAGGCGCTGCGTGACGCCGGAAATCTTGATGCTATGGCTCCCATGCTTGCCGATATGGGTGAGAAAGGCGCTCGGTCTGTCGCCACCCTCACCATGCTTGCTGGAAAGATTGACGAGGTCCGTGCTCAGCAAAAAGCGGCAAATGTGGCTTTTGACGAAGGTGTTTCTGTGACTAAGGAATATGAGGTTCAGAACAACACTGTCCAAGCTGGATTAGACAAGGCCAAGAAAAACTTCCATGAGATGGCTATTTCTCTTGGTGAGAAGTTGGCGCCTGCAATGAAATATGCCGTGACAAGCTCATCAGCTTTGTTAAAGGCCATATCTTTACTTGTCACTTTCATTAATGACCATAAAAAGGCATTGGCAAATTGTATAATTGTTATGACATCCTATTTGGTACTCGTTAAATCCACAACAATTGCTGAGAAGGCGCGTGCGGGTGTCGTGGCATTGGCAAAAGTTGCCCAAGTCGCTTTTAATGCTGTTGTTTCTGTCGGCACGAATATCCATAAAGCTTACACTTATGTTGTGAATTTGGGACGAGTTGCCATGATACTATTCCGTGATGGAGTCGCTTCGGCGAGAATAGCCTTTGCAGCCCTTAATGCTACGATGAAAGCAAATGTGTTTGGCGTATTGGTCACAGCAATTACAGCTGTTACTCTAGCGATAGTAAACCTCACTGGCAAGACCGATGGCTACACAAAGTCGGTGAACGCAGCTATTGCGCAGGCTAAAGGATTTCAAGCCGAGACCGTTAAAGAACAACATGAACTTGATGTGCTTTTCGGCAAACTCAAAGGAGCGGAGAAGGGCACAAAGGAATATAAGAGTGCTAAAGACACAATTATAAACCAATATGGCAAATATCTGTCAGGTCTGATAGACGAGAAAGGAAACATTCTCAACCTTGAGGGTGCATACAATAGATTGACGCTTGCTGTTCGGCGGTCGGCACAAGAGCGAGGTATCGCTGCGGCCCGTGAGAAAATCAATAATGAATATTATTCTTCGACAGCTGGAGATCTTCAACAACTCCAGACAGTGCTTGAGGCGCGTGGCGCATCTCCTATGGAAGCGAGTGAGATTGTAACACAAGTAGCTGCCGCTTTTTCTTCTGGCAAGCCATTGTCGGAAGGATTGATAAAAAAAATCAATAGCTATTCAAAAAAAGGAGTAGTTAAAGACAATTCAGGATTTGGTTCATGGCTAACACGTCCATGGCGAGACACAAAAGTTGGCGATTTGTTTGGATGGAATGGTGGAAACCGACAATATCCTGCAGAGGTGGTAAATTCAATGTTTGGCAAGGCGGAGACACACCGCAGAGGCCTTTCCGCTCTTGATGCCATGGAAAATGGCATTTCTCCGTTCCGGCAAATAGACAATGTTTATCTTGAAGGCACTATAGGCGAATTGGAGAAGATTGTGAAGTCAGGCAAAGCTGGCAATACTTTGGTTTTTGTTGAAGGTTCTGACCAGGGAACTTTCAGAGAAGTCTCAGTATCTGAAGCCAAGAAGCTTCTTTCTCAGTATAGAGAGGAGCTGGCTTATAGGGGTGGTACTTCTGCTGCGAAGCCACCAGCTGGCACCAATTATGACAATCCGCAAGGCTGGAATCTAAATACTGACAGACCCACAGGTGGAGTTGCCCGCACTACGCCGGTCAGCCCTGCCGACGAGAAAAAACTTGAGCGTGAGGCGAAGAAAGCCGAAGCAGAGCGCATAAAGGCGGCGCGTAAAGCCGAAGCAGAGAAAAAGAAAAAAGAGCGTGATGCCGCCCGCGAGTCTCGGCTTAAAGAGCGTGTTGCCAAACAGGAATATAAAGAAGCACTTGACGACGTAAAGGCCGCCCGTGACACCGAGCAGGCCGCCGCTCTGCAGTCCTATCGTAATGGCGAGCTCGCCTATGACACCTATCTCTCCCGACTTGCCGAGATAGACGAAGATTATTGGAACGCACGTCTCGACACCCATGAGGCTTTCGGCAAGGAGGAGAGCGACGAGTATGCCAATGACTACAAAAAACTTAAAGAGGCAGTTGCGAAACATGAGCAGGAGCTCACAAACATTCAGATTACAGCGTTAAAGCAGCGGTCTGCCGAGAAGAAGCATGCCGCCGAACAGGAATATTATAACCCTAAAAACAAGACAGCCTATCTTAATGACAATCTGTTAGAAGACACCAAAACCCGCATTGACCTGACTTACCTCGAGACCGTTAAGGCTCTTTATACCGAAGGCACCAAGGAATGGCTTGATGCCGACCAAGCACTGAAAGAAGCTCAACGTGCCGAGGAATTGCGTCAGATCAAGAAATTCGAGGACGACAAGAGCCAGTGGCTTCTCGAAAGCACCGAAAAAGAGGCGAAGCGCCGACTCGACATTGAGCTCAAGTATGTGCAGCAGCTCAAAGATGCCGAAAAGATTTCCGAAGAACAGGCTGCACAGTGGACAGCCCAGCTCAACAAGCAATATTACGAAAGCCTTGATGATAAGTTCTTCGGTCTTAATGCCGACGAGAAGCAGAAGCTGTATGACAACACCAAGATAATCCTCGATGCCCTGTACGAGATGGAACTCGAAAAGCTTGGCGACAACCATGAAGCCAAACTCGAACTCGAGAAGACGTACAGGAAAAAACTTGAGGAGATTCGCAAGGGCATCTTCGATGATGACGATGAAGAAAACTTCTCTACCGATACCGACAAGAAATATCAGCCCAAGTCTTGGGAGCAATTGGCTTCCAAATGGCTTGACAAAGCTTTCGGCGAAGGCACATGGAAGAAATATGGCGAGTTTGTCAAGTCCGGGTTGTCTTCCATCTCCACCATGTACCAGGGCTTGACTACTTTGGTTGAGGCAGAGGAGCAAAAGAAGCTTGCCGCGATGACCAAGAAGTATGATGCCGAGATAAAGGCTGCCGAAGGTAACCAGTACCGCATCAACCAAATCAACAAACGCAAAGCTGAGGAGGAGAAGCGCATCAAGAATGCCGCCAACAAGCGCGCTATGGCGATGGAGATTGCGCAGGCAATCGCATCAACGGCACTATCTGCACTTAACGCTTACAAAACCGCTCCTGCGCCTGTGATGATTTTTGGTCCCATCGCCGCAGGTCTCGCCCTTGCTGCCGGTGCCATCCAAATTGCCGCCATTCGCAAGCAGCACCAGGCGCAGGCTGAGGGCTATGCCGAGGGTGGATTCACCCGTCCTGGCGGCAAGTATGAGCCTGCTGGCGTAGTCCATGCCGGTGAGTGGGTGGCATCACAAGCGCTGCTTGCCAACCCTGTTGCACGTCCCATGATCAATATGCTTGACTATGCTCAGCGCACCAACACCATTGGTCGCCTCAGTGCCGGTGGCGCTGCCGCAGCACCAGTGGTAATGACCGAGAGCGCCGAGCTTCGCTCTGTAATTGTGCGTCTCAACGAGCGACTTAATGAGCCGTTCGTCACCGTCAACACCGTCACTGGCGACTATGGCATCAAGAAGGCGCTGGATGAATACAACAAACTCCAAAACAACACACTCCCTAAGAACAAAAGAACATGAGTACAACAGTAAACACTAAAAACTACGACTGGAACGCGACCGACTACTTCAAGACGCTGGTTCGTGAGAATGCTCTTTGCGAGAGCAAGAGCTACAACTTTGCTCGCTGTTCCGGGCTTGATGGTCTGGAAGAGTTCATCGCCTCCATGCAGAAGATTACCAGGGCGGTCATTGTGAGCGATATTTCGCCAGGCTTCACCGACCTCAACAATGCGCCGCGCACTCGACGGGTCAAGACGGTGTTTCTCCTGTGCCGCCATCGCCTCGGCGACATGTCGGCGCGCAACGCCGCCATGTCCGAGCTGCGTGAGCTTTTCAGGCAGTTCATGTCGCGCTTCCTGCTCGAGAAAAGCCGCATCGAGCAGGGCATCCTCTACTTCGACCCCCGCGTGCAGTTCACCGAAATAAGTCCTTATTTCGCCAGCGGCTGCGCCTGCGCCTACTTCCAGATTGCCGTGAACACTATGACCGACCTTCAATATCGAGCAGACGAATGGCAGCAGGGAACATAAGCGAGCATGATGCTGTCGAGCAGCGACGCAAGTTCGTCGAGGCGTTCAACGACACGCAGCTCAACATGTGGCAGGAACAAATCACCCTGCTCGACATCATCGACACCGGCGCGCTGCTGGGCAGTGTCGCCGCCGTCCGTTGTGACCACGACGGCAAGGTGACAGTTGTCACCCTCGAGCAGTCCTTCCTCGAGTATGGTCTGTGGCAGGAATATGGAGTTGGCCGTGAGATACCTCGTGGCAACCCGGGCGACATCGGCCGTGACAAGGTGCGACAGCGTCGTCCCTGGATGAGCAAGAAGCTTTATGCCTCTGTCATGAAGCTCAAGGAGATGTTTGCCGACTCCATGGGGCGAGAGTTCTGCGGCATCGTCGCCGACGCGCTCTCCGACCGCAAGATGCGAGAGCAGGTGCGCAACGGCTAACTTTTAGTCTTTTTTTAAATGACTATGCATTGGTATTTTTGCCTAAAAATAACTCAAAAACATTATATTTATGAATATCGAAAACCTACGAAGAGTCTTCTTCACTGCTATGGGTGCGGTTGGCACGGCGTTAGCTCCCACCCTGCCCTACATACTGCTATGCACCGCTGCCGTTCTGGGCGACTGCCTGAGCGCATGGTTGCTGTCACGCCGTGTCAAGAACGCCTATCCTGCCGAAGCCGACCGTGAGACAGGCAAGTTCAAGAGCTACCATTTCGGCAAGACCATCTGGACGCTGCTCTGCGTCTATGCTCTGCTGGTCTTTGCCTACTTCCTCGAGATGTATGTCACCGAGAGCTTGCCGTTCGATGCCCTTA
Organism: uncultured Prevotellaceae bacterium; assembly: GCA_937892085.1. Taxonomy (GTDB): domain Bacteria; phylum Bacteroidota; class Bacteroidia; order Bacteroidales; family Muribaculaceae; genus Sodaliphilus. The sequence continues at coordinate 20,858 of CALAVD010000223.1, read as the reverse complement.
AGCTGTCTGCCGGAGCGGTAATCTTCTGGCAGGGGTGGAGCATCCTCGAGAACTGCTCATCGTGCAATGGTGCTAAATGGGCTAAGATACTGCAGCAGATCATGGTCGATAAGACCGAGCGGCATCTTGACGTTGACTTAAGCGGTATCCTCGAGCAGCATGGCGGCGACGGCGAGCATGGCGGCGACCGCTCCTCGCCTTTCTCGCAGGAGTATTCCGAGCAGTTCGCGGCAAAGCGTGCAGAAGGTATGCCTACGTCCCTTGCTGCTATGCCTCGTGTTCTGATTCCCGAGAAAGGCAGCCTGCAGCTGCGCTTGGAGCGCACGGCTCTAAAGGAGAAATACACCATTGGCCATCTTTATGTGATGGGCGAGAACGGCAAGAAGGCGTATGTTTGCGACACCATCGAGGACACTGTGCGCGACAAGAACAAGAATGGCATCTTCGACAATGGCGAGAAGAAGATTGCCAGCCTCACGGCAATACCCTATGGCACTTACCGCGTTGGATGGTCCTATTCTCCCAAGTTCGGCGTGTCGAAATTCCTTGAGGCCGCCAAATACAACCACACCATGCCGTGGGTGAAGGAAGTGCCCCACTTCGAAGGCATCCTCATTCACTGCGGCACGACCGAGAAGAACAGTGCCGGCTGCATCATTGTTGGCTACAACAAGCAGGTGGGCAAAGTTGCGGACTCCCGCAAGGCCTTCGACCAGCTGATGACTCATTACCTATGGCCGGCTAAGAAGGCTGGTCGAAAGATTTACATCACCATCGTATGACTCCTAACAAGATATATATTACTGTTCCTAAGTCGTGGCAGGAGCTTGACGACAACCAGCTCTACTACGTCTATAACCTCTTCGGCGACAACCTCTCCATCGATCAGCTTAAAGTATATTGCTTCTTTGCCTGGTCAAAGCTCAAGATACGTTGTCGCTACGGCGACGGATACCTTGCCCGGTTAGGCAAGACGGAGTTCTTCTTGTCGGTAGAGGTGGTGGCGAGCGCCATTCATGCGCTCGACTTCCTGGAGGCGATTCCCGATGTGCCTGTGCGCATCTCCACCATCAAGCGTCGCCATGCCGCCGACTCCCAACTGGTGGGCTTCGCCTTTGACAGGTATCTCTACTGCGAGAACCTGTATCAGGGCTATCTGCAGACGCAGAACCAGGCACTCCTCGTGGAGATGGCGAAGCTGCTTTACGACACCGACAAGATCGAACTCAACCAAGCCGAGAAAGTGTCAGTCTTCTGGTGGTGGATGGCTGTGAAGCAGCTGTTCTCGAGGCAGTGGCCACACTTCTTCCAGGGCGTGAGCAACGACGGCAACCTGCTTCATGCCGACTCCAACCGTCCTCCCACGGCGCAGCAGCTGCAGGATGCCATGAACGGCCAAATCCGTGCCCTCACAAAGGGCGACGTCACCAAGGAGAAGGAAATCCTTGCCATGGACTGCTGGCGTGCCCTTACCGAGCTTGACGCTCAGGCACGGGAGTATGATGAACTTAACCGTCGCTATCCTTCAAAATAAATCATCTATGACACTTCTTATCGACAACAAGCCCGCCGTCACCAAGAGCGACACCACGATTGATTATGTGTCGGCCAACCGGCTCTTCAGCGACCGTGATGACTTCTCGCTATCCTTTGACCTGCCCTTGCGAGGCTGTAAGCAGAACAGGGAAATCTTCTCCAACATCTACCGCAAGGATGTCGATATCACCACGCTCTTTTACGATGCCGATATCTATGCCGGCAAGTTTCATGTGTCGGGGGCTGTTGCTGTGGTGGGCGTGAGCGACGACAACGTTAAGGTGCAGTTCTTGAAAGGACGCTCATTCAAGAACTTCTACGCAGATTGGGACAACATCTTCATCAACGAGCTTGACTTAGGGTATTACTCCACGTCACACACCAGCCCACCGTCAACGATGTGGGGCAGTGGCGACGTGATAGCTCTGCCATGGGTCAACAACGCCAGCGGCAACCTCCAGAACCGTGCCGAGAAGGTTAACGGCACCTGGCAATGGCACACCACGCAAGACGATGACGACGACACGGAGGTTGTGAATGGGCTGTCGTGCCAGCTGCGCCTCTACGTCCTTGTCGAGAAGATTTGTGACGCGCTTGGCTACGAGTTCTATGGCAGCCAGTGGGCAGCAGACCCCGAATGGTCGAGGCTCTACATGCTCAACACCCTGCCTTATGCCCTCAGGAATTGCACGTGGGCTTCTGTGCTGCCTCACTGGAGCATCAACGATTTCTTCAGCGAGCTTGAGAAGCTGCTGTTAGGCGAGTTCGACATCGACCACAAGCGGCAGACGGTGACATTCTCTTTCTCGATGCAGAACCAAGACGATGCCGGCACGGTAGAAATCACCGATGTCGTGGATGAGTTCACGGTAGATATCGATAAGGACGACAAGAGCGACTACAGCGGCTCGTCAAACATTGGCTACGCCTCGTGCGACCATGAGCTGTGGAACTTCTATTCTTGCTACTGGTACTTCCACAAGTATCCTGACACCTATGTGCAGGTCTATGCCACACTGCAGGAGATGATTAGCCATCTGCACACCTACGGCCCTAGCAAGGGACGCACTGCCGGCGGCTCGATAAATGACCAGTGGCTGCTCTATGCCGAGGACATCGACACCTATTTTGTCGTCGTTGAGATGCTGCGCAAGCCCACCGACGAGCGCACGAGCTTTGTTCTCTATGGCAGCGGCTATGAGCTGCGCCCGTTCAACCGCTTCGGCGACTGGATACGGGATGACAAAAACTACAGCTCTAAAGACGAGATAAAGTTTGTCCCCGCCTGGCTCGACCTTTGCATCGACCTCGACAGCAACGACAACGAGATAACGCGTGGCCGTGTGCTGTTTCTCGACCCCGGCAGCACCGACAACGAGTCCACGAGTGGCAATGGCCACCGCCCACGCCCATCCTCCAGGGAGGAGATGCAGGAGTGGGAGACCTTGGTGCAGCAGACCTCGTTGTTCGCCACACAGATCATTATGCGTGGCGACAGTGACGGCAAAGCCGAATATTTCAACAAGATATATGTCGGGTTCTGGTATGGCGATTGGTTACGCTTTGTCGACTACCTGCCCGCTCCATGGGTCGACACCTTTGAGGTGGTGCCGTCATGGGACTATCAGGACATAGGCAACCAGCAGCATAAGATTGTGAGCAACTACACGGCGGTAACCAGCAGTCACAATGGCACGCTGCGCATCAACAACAGCGAGCATTACGCTTGGGGTGCCACTCGTGATGCCCTGGCACAAATCGACCGCTACAAGAAATATGAGTTCTCTTTCATCTCGAGGGAGCTGCCCAACGTCCATGCCCGCTTCCTTATCCGTGGCAAGTGGTATCTGTGCAGCGAGCTCCAGTGCCAGGTCAACACCCATGGCCTTAACCCTGTGATGAAAGGGACGTTCTGGCGAATTACCGAGTAATAGTAAATTAATTTTTTCATACGTTTGGTCTGAAGCCTGGCGCGTGATGCGTCGGGCTTTTATTAACATGGTCAAATTGATATATTTAGCATATTAAATGTTAAAAAATTTGGTTGCTCAAAAAAATAGAACTAATTTTGTGGCGCACAAAACACGTTATTAACCAATCAATTCCAACTATGTTACAGCTTAAATTCCGAAAACAGGCAGCTCTCGCGGCCATGCTATTCGTCGTCAATGAGCTGTCTCGACGCTCTATCAGAGCCGACTTTATAAAGGTCTTCAAAATCCTCTATTTCGCAGACCAAGCTCATCTCGTCAAGTACGGACGAAGCATCACTGGCGACACCTACGTTGCCATGGATTTCGGGCCTGTGCCATCACAGTTATATGACATGATAAAAGCTGTCAGAGGCGATAGCTTCTTCCACGAGGAGGGCAGTAAATATAAAGATATGTTTACCGTCGAGAATCGATATGAGATTAAACCACAGGATGTGCCCAATATGGATAACCTCTCAGCAACCGACCTGAGAGAACTCGAGGCCTCGCTCAATAGCTATGCGCCCATCGACAGCATCATCCTCTCCCAGCAGTCACATGGACCCGCTTGGTCGCAGACCGACAAGGACCGCTATATGGATGCCGCAAATATAATGCGTGAGGCTGGAGCCAACGAAGATATGATTAACCACGTATCCGAAATGATCTCTCTCGAAAAAGCACTAAACGATGGAGTTCCCGCAAGCTGCTGACCTGCTACTGCAACGTGGATCAATATTCCACGGAGACCTTTTCCACGGCATCGACCATGGCAAGTTCTTCGCTGTAGTTGGCGAGGACGGTAACGACCTTATAGGGGCATTCTTTATTAACAGCGAAATCAACACCAACGTTATTCAAGTAACCAGCCTCGCTCTACTTTCCTGTAGAGACATGGCCGCTTGCGAGCGGCTTTTTTATTATCTTTTCGTGCTATAATATGTTTTACAACATATTTTCGCATTTTTCGAGATAAACGTTTGTTTATTTCGGATAAATCGCTGTATATTTGCAGTGCCAAAATAACATGGAGGTGAGTCCTCTCCGACGAGCAACGGATATTGCTCGATACACAATCGGGCTATTTTTATAGCCTGCGACCAACAGCCAATAGGCTGTCCTATCCTATACATAGATTTTGCTCTCGGAGTAAACTTCCATGTTGTTTTGGCGAACGGGATATGGGCAGCCGTTTTTTTGCCCTATAGCCAAAACAACATGGAAGAAATGAAGACCATTTCATTGAAACGAGAGAGCACTGCGCAGCAGTCGGCAATGATGCTTGCCGAGAAAGCATTAGAGTTACTAACATCACCATCATTGACGCTCATCAGCGGCATCGTCGCCGTGTTTGCCGTCATGGCAGCCACCATCAACCACAACTGGAGCACCTTCCACACGGTGGCCGTGATGACCTTCGCCGTTATCATGGCGCTCAATATGACCATCGATATCGAGAAAGGAGGCGAGCGATGAACAAAGCCAAAGAACTGCGAGAGCTGAAGGCGAAGTTCGCAATGGAACGTGCCACCACGGCGCGCAACTTCGAACTCCGGCAGGTTGAACTGAGCCACCAGATCGATATGGCCAAGAACACACTCCACTACTGCAACCAGAGCATGCGCCAAGCAGATGCCGATGTGGAGGCGCTGAAAACCCTCCTCGATGCCGCCGTGGAGTGCATCCATGAACTGTCGCAGAAGAAAGTGCAACTCGACTTCGACCGCAAGGAAGCCCTTATAGGCATCGAAGTGGAGTACAGCCGTGCCATCGCTGCCCTCGACGCACGCTACAGCGAGGAAGGAGGTGCCGTATGAAAGCGTGGAAGTTTGAGCTGCGCAAGGGCACGCAGGTACTTGAACACTTTGATGCCACCTGCCCCGAGTGTCACCGCAAGGGCGACGAACTGGCCACGCGCTTAGGCAGCGTGGAGTGCTATGCCTACAACGTGCCGCTGCACCGGTGGCAGAAGATGGGCGTGTATCGTGGCCACTATGTGTTCACCGACTCCTTCGGCGACGACCGCCGCATGAAGTTTGACTACAGCGGCATGACCGCCATGCAGAGAAAGGAGGTGGCCGTATGAGCACCTTGAAAGTGAAATCCACCAATTTCGAGCGTGACGACTTAAAGATTGTCATTGACAAGATTGTTGACACGTCGAACAATGACCCCACAGCGTGCGAGATTCGCGTTCAGCGACACATTCGCAGCTACGATGACCTGATTCATGAGACGCACATCTGGCTTGACGAGGTGCGCCAAGTAATAACCCTGCGTGATGCCCTGACCAGCTTCATCGAGCAGCACCACCTTGATGAAGGAGGTGAGCGATGAACGAAGAAACCAACCTCACAATGGCTGTAGTGACAGCCTGGCTCACGTCCCAGGGCTTCACCCCACCCCCCGAAGCGATGGCAAGTGGCGAAACAGTGGTGCGTTCTACCGACAACATCTGTGATGAGCTTGCCGACATCGCCGACCTTGACCCCAACGAGGTGGCAGCCGTGATGCTCGAGAAGGGATTTGCCCTGACATTCCCCAAGAGTGGTCGCCACGGATGGGTGCTATACCGATAACGACAACATTTTTTTTGACATTTTTAATTCTATCAGGATGCCTGGCGCGTGATGCGTCGGGCATTTTTCTGCCGTTTTTCAAAAAAATGCGTTTTTCACTAAAAAAAGTGCTGAAATATTTTGCTAATAATAGAAATATAGTTACTTTTGCATAGTGTTTCACCTTTAATCAATTTATTTATGGCGAAGAAAGTTAGAACAGTAGTTGAACTTTTGGAAGCTGATGGGTGGGAACACAAGAGAACCAAAGGCGATCATCGGATATTTTTGAAACCAGGCGAACGAAGACCAATCGTCGTCTCCGGTCATTTAAACGATGACATGCCCGAGGGCACCTGGAAATCAATCAAGAGGCAAGCAAGGCTGAAAGATTGATTCCACCTATAAGCTTGTAGGGTGGCAAGCGTGCCGCCCTGCTTTAGGTGGAGACAAAATGAACACTCAAAACGAAACATTAATAAATAATTACCTAATCAACAATCATTTTTTTACTGTTATGGCAGATTTAACCGTTATCATTGAACAAACGGAGAATAACTATGCCGCCTACATCGAGGGCATCGACGGCATAGTTGCTACTGGTCACTCCGTAGATGAGATCAAGAGCAACATGGTTGAGGCCATTGAATTCTACATTGAAACGTGTGAAGAAATGGGTCTTGAAATACCCGAGCAATTACAAGAGTACAACCTAGTCTTTAAAATGGACACGAAATGCGTCCTCGCATTCTATTATGGCATCTTTACCAAAGCTGGGCTCTCACGTCTTACCGGCATCAATCAAAAGCAATTATGGCATTATGCCTCAGGCACATCAAGCCCTCGCCCTGCGCAAAAGGTGAAAATCGAAAATGCCTTACACAAATTAGGCGAAGAGTTACTCTCGGTTCGCCTCTAAAGAAACCCTACAGCTTATAGTTTATGACCCTACTGGTTTTTCGCGCAAAAGTCAAACATCTAAATATTTATCACAATGAAAACAATTAGAGTTCTTATTGAGCAGGGTCCCAAGGGCGATTACAATGCCTGCATGCCCGATGATGATGGTCTGGATTACGGCATCATGGGCGAGGGAAACACGATTGCAGAGACGATTGCAGACTTCAAATCAGTCTATCAGGGCATGAAAGAGTACTACGCCAAACATGGAGAGCCCTTTGAGGAGGTGGAGTTTGAGTTCGTCTATGATGTTCCATCGTTTCTCGCCTACTACAAGGGTCTGCTCACGCTCACAGGCTTGCAGCAGTTGACGGGCATCTCTCAACCACAGCTCTCGCAGTACATCAGCGGTTATCGCCGTCCCAGCAAGAAGACAGCCGCTAAGATCGAAACTGCGCTACACTCTTTTGCAAATGAATTAAGTCAAGTCCGTTTTATCTGATTAATTACACTGTACTTCAGGACTTGACCCGAAGCCTCACTGCACACTTTGCCGTGGGGCTTTTCTTTTTCCTTGGCTCCTGCCCCCGAAGCCCCCAATATAAAAGCATGAATGGTGCAAGCGTGCATATGTGCCGTGCCGATGTCCTGCCGTCCTGCTGTATGCATCCAATAGGGGGGAGCGCGAGGGGCAAGCCCTCGAGGCAAACCATCACCAAAACGCAATTTTTTGCGAAGATTTTTCTATCATTTTTTTCTACTTACATGTTTTTATTTTTTCTATAAAAAAAGTAAGAAAAAAAAGTACATTAGTACGGATTTGCGTTTGTAAACTGATACACAATAATTTACAAGCGTACTTTTTTCAAATTTTCAGAGTGCGCAAGTGTACGCACTGTACAAGAGTACGGGCGAAAAAAAAAGTACGGTTGCACCGATGTACTAACGATTTGATTTTCAAACACTTTCCTCTTGCCCCGTACTACCGTACTAAAAGTACACTCTTTTTCGGGTCTATATGTATGCGTGCGTGTGTAAAACAAAATAGATTTTTTTATTGCTCATTTTGTGCGATAATCACCCAATTTGTATTATCTTTGTATCGCATTAAGGTAATATCAGAATCGTTTTTGGTTCAGGGAGAAGGAGGGTGCAGCGATGCCTCTCATGGATTAAAAGCCTAGCCTTCTCCCTGTTTTCTTTAAGCACTATGACCATCAAGCTCAATCTAAAACCGCATCTGCGCCAATGGCTCATCCATGAGTACGGCGACGAAGAAGGCATAGTTCGCCTTCCCAATGGTTGTGCCGAGCACGATTTGATAGAGCTGCTTATTCAGCGTTGGCCAGACGACGAGCCTCATGGCAAAGTATTCCTATGGAACACCGAGATACACATCCCGGAAATCAAGGGACGTGACCCGCGATATTTCTGCTACATGACCGCCCATGCCAAGAAGATGCTTGCCGATCTCATCTATGTTCGTTTTCGCCATTCCCTGTGGACCGACATGCACACCATCGACCGCCTTCACCTTCCCATCAGCGACGGCATCTACGATTGGATGGAGCGCCACGGCATAGATGCTAATGAGAAAAACTGGGAGGCATTGCGTCAGATGTACTTCCGCCAGCGCAAGCGCTATAAGAAAAGACGTGGCAATACCTCTTAGGTTATATTTCCTTAAAACAGCGTTAAATCGGTGTTAAATCTGTCCGAAAAAAAACGCTAAAATTACCAACCGCGCACAAAGTGTCACTACCTGTCACTAACGCAAACAAACACTAACTATTTTATCATTATGAAAACATCGTGTCACAACCTGCCTGGCATCTCCGAGGTGCGTTATATCCCCCTCTACCTGCTGCCGCTGTTTCTCGTTCAGAAGTCGGCAGCAGGAGTGCCCATCTCCGTGGAGCGCGACAGGAGCAAAGCTGTGAGAATCTACGGAAACCCTGAATGCACTGTCGAGCAAGCCGATGACAACAACGGGCGTGTGGAGACGGCGACGCTCACCTTCAGCACTCTCGACAGCATTCCCGCTACCGGCGTGGCGTTCCTCGTCAAGCAAGCGTCGGGTCAGTGGTATCTCATTGGTTGCCGTGAGCGCATGCCCCAGGTTTCGAAGAGCTATTCCACCGGCGAGCCATCTGGCGAGATGTCGTCCATCAGCGTCGAAGTCACCTTCAAGTCCTTCAAAGCTCTGCTTCCAGTTGCCGTGTAACTGCTTTATCAGTCCTTTATATTGATAGTTTAAGGCTTTATCTTTGCAGGTATAACTTTAAACACGAACTGTTATGTCAAAGAAATACGACCTCAAACTTAAAGGCTATGTCGGCGGTTGGGACTTCGATTCCGACTACGTTGACTATATCCTTGAGAAGAAAAGCGACAAGAAGGTTAGTGTGCTCATCAACTCCTTGGGAGGCGATGTCGCCACAGCCTTCACGATAATGGCTTTCTTCCGCAACCATGGCAATGTGCATGTGCATTATGTGGGCATGAACGCCAGTGCCGCCACTGTGGCCTCGCTCAGTGCGAAGCACATCAGCATTGATGCCCATGCCATGTATCTCGTGCACAAGTGCAGCAGCTTAGTCCTTGAGTGGGACATGATGAACACCGACCAGCTGCAGCAGCTCATCGAGAAGTGCGAGAAGGCGAAGAAAGACCTTGAAAAGATAGACCTTAACATTGCCAGTGCTTATGCTGCCCGCTGCAAGCGCGACAAAGCAGAGCTGCTTGCCTTGATGAGCGAGGGTGGATGGCTCACAGCCCAAGAAGCCCTTGATTGGGGATTTGTCGATGAGATAACCGACGATCCAGAAGATGAAGCCCCCGTCCTTGACGAGGGAGTTGTGAACTTCATGGCCACTGCCGGCATCCCGATGCCCTCTGGCGTGAAGGTTGAGAAGCGTGGAGGCCTTCTGCAGCGCCTCATCGATGCTTTCACTGGCAGCCGACAAGTAATCAATAAAACCTCTTTAAAGATGAAGAAATCGTTCAAATCAATTTGTGCGCTTCTTGCTGTCGAAGCCTTCAGCTTCGAGGATAGCAAGACATCGCTCACCGATGAGCAGGTGCAAAAGATAGAGGACGAGATGTTGCGCCTCAATGCCGATATCGTTAAGTCGGCCGAGGAGCTTGCCGCTCGTGACGCCACTATCGCTGCCCTGAATGTCCGCATTGCCTCTCTGGAGAAAAAACCGGCTGAGGAACCTGTGAATGTCGTGGAGGCTGGAAAGAAGTCTGATGCAGGCTCTTTTGCCTCACGTTTCAACGAAGCAAAAGAAATGTTTAACCAAATCAATCATTAATACTATGGCAGGAGAAATCCATACTATACAATTCAGCGACCAAGACTACATGAAGGCCGCCGAGAAGTGGGAGAAGCAACTGTTGCTTATGCCGCTTTTTGCCGCACAAGACACCCTGAAGTATATGAAGGGAGTGCCTGGAGTGCGCAATGCTGTTCACCTTGGTACTGCCGAGAGCAGTGCCCAGTTCGCCCCTTATAAGGCTCGCCGCAGTTCTGCAGGCACCACCGATATCATCTATCGTGAGCTTCGCACCTACTTCGGCAACGTTGTCGAGTATTTCGAGCCCAATGCCTACATCACCACTCTCCTCGGTGAGGGAGCCGCTTTCCTTGGCGAAGGTCAGGCGCAGGCCCCCAGTGCCAAGCTCGTGCTGGCAGCTGTGATGAAGTCGCTTGGACACCATCTGGAGGCAGAGTTGTTCAAGGCTGAGCGCGACGGCACCGGCGACACCACCCATGACCTATTCGACGGCTGGGGAACCATCGTCAATAATGAGATTGACGACGGGAATATCTCTGCCGCTCTTGGCAACCTCATGGAGCTTGAGGAGGCCATCACCGACGTCAACGCCTGTGACATCGCCAAGCAGATACTTTTCTCTCTCGATCCTCATCTGCGTGCCCAGCAGCTCTTCCTCTACTGCTCGCAGGAGTTTGCCGACCAGTACAACGAGTCCTATCTTTCCACTCACGCTGCCATCCCCTACAACACTCAGTACAACCAGGCTTATGTTGAGGGCAGTGGCAACCGCATGACCCTTGCGCCTCTACCTTGCCTTGAGAACACCGACATGTTCTTTGTCTCGAGCCGTGACAACATGCTCTATGGCTACGACAACATGAGCGACGTGGAGCGCATCGTCGTTAAGGACTATGAGCCCTTCGTGCTCACTCTTGCTGCAGCAATGTTCTTTGGTGTGAACTTCCGTTCTATCGACAAGCGCATGCTCAAGGTTGTGAAGCTTGCTGCGAGCAGCAATGACAACAACGATGACAACAACAATTAATTGTCTAACTCAAAAACACTATTATAGTTATGTCAACCACTTGCCCTAATCTGCAACAATCAATAGGCTGGTGCCAGGGTGCTCCCGAGTACCCCGGCATTCGTGGCCGTGTATATTATCAGTCGAAAGGCAACATCGTAATGTACCCCACACTCACTCGCGACTCCCTTAAGCGTGCCACCACTGCCACTCTCACCGGCAGTTTCGAGCTCGCCTCTAACGAGGTGTGGCACTACATCGACATCAACGTGGAGAAATCGAAGCTCACCAGCGAGGCGCAGGGCGAAGTTCCCAGCCAGACCCAGCTCAACAAGCTCGAGCTCGTCCACAACGGTGTCGGCGAGTCTGCCTCTGCAGCTGCTGTTTACCTGAACAACAACGACAATGTCTATGTCGTTCAAGACATGGCCGGTCGTTTCCGTGTCGTCGGCAACGAGCGCTGGCAGTCCAAGACCACTGTCAGCCAGGACAGCGGACAAGGCACTTCCCCTGCCAGCACCACTATCAATGTGGAAGCTACCGACGAAGTTGCCGCTCCCTTCTATGTAGGCACCTTAGAGACCGAAGACGGTACTCTTGACTGCTCCACTGGAGAGATGGAGGATGACGACGCGGGGTAACGAATGGTGCTGAGAGCCCTTCTCAGCAGCCTGTTAACGGCGAAGTTACTGAGAATCCAGGCACAGCCGAGCCCTTAGACCCTTGATGTCTTCTTCATGATTGAATATTTTGAGATGGGGATGGAGAATTCTATAGACGACATACTCTCTGATGTGTCAGGAGCGTCCATGGAGCTCGACATCCCTGTTTCATTCTCTAAGGACATCTTCGCCGAGCGCAAGCGCAAAGCGTGGGAAAAGACCACCGAGGCACGTTGTGACTTCGCCTATAAGCTAAGGCTCACCCGTCGTAGCGATGTGAATTTCGTCTCCATCTGGCAGAAGTCACTTTACGGCCGCACCCTGACCGACATCAAGAGCGACCCTGCGATGGTCTCGCAGTTCGCCACGTCGATGGTTCCTGTCATCCGTGAAACCCTTGGTTTCAATCTCTCTGTCGGTGGCTGGAGCCTCGTCACTTCTCCCAAGCGAAGGCACAAAGAGAAGAACTTCGCCACGATGATCAGCGAGAGCATTGGCGCCATCTTGGGCATTCCTTTCTATGAGGATGCGGCGTTATGCCATTCCCGCCATCGTGTCAATGCCGTCTTCACAGCCAACAACATCCCGTCTGAGCCCAATGTCATCGTCTTTGATGACTTCGTGACCACCGGGCAGACCCTCGCCTCGATGAAGCGATTATTACAGAACCAAGGCAAGAACCTGGTGTTCTTTGCCGCTTTAAACAATAAATTATGATTGACAAGAAATTACAGAAACGCCTGCGTGAGTGGCTGGAGTCACCATCCGACTCACGCAACATCGAGGAGGGCGCAACCATCCTCCTCAAAATCAACCGCAATGTGTTGATGTACCGTAACGCTGTGCGTTTTCCACACAAGTATGCCTCCCACGTTGAGTATCAGCTAAAGAAATACTACAACAAGAACGTGCAGGAAATCACCCATGAGCAGGTAGAGGAGATGGCTCGCAAGGTTGACCGCATCGAGAGTGCGCATCTTGCCCTTCAGGAAGACAACCCCGCCAGCGAGTTTGTCGCCGGCAAGCGTGCCGACCACGACACTCTGCCTCTCGAAATCCAGTCGCTCTATGTCGAGAACAAGACCCTTGTTCAGCGCATGCGTGAGGTTCATGTACGCCTACGCATCCTCACTAATCAGCCTGGCATCTGCCCCGACAGCGACCGATATCCGTTCCTGAAGGAGCTTATAGAGCTCGACAAACAGCTACATGAGAACTGGGCTCGCTACGACGCTTACGACACCAATAAGGCCGAGGACGAGCAAGAAGAATCCATTCTTGATGCTCGTGAGGCTGCCAAGCGTGCCATGGGCTTCATCAATCTCAACAAGAAGCGTTATCGTGAGAATCCCACTCCCGAGCTAAAAGCTAAGCTTTCAGAAGCCTATGCTAAGGTCATCAACCCAAAAGAGAAGATGACTGCTGAGCTTAAGGAATTAGGAATTATAGAAAATGACAATTATGAAAGCAAGACTGAATAGCCGCCAGCGTCGGCGCAACCGATGTGGCTTCAAAGGCGAAGGCAGCCACAAGTGGGTAAAGACATCGCCATTTGGAAAGATCGAGCACATCGAGACCGTGGCCGAGCGTTATCACCGATATTTAGTAACCTTTGACGGTAGCAAGCATGCTGGTTCAAAACCGCATAGAGTTCTGAGGCAACAAGACCGATGAAGCGCAACACTTCGATAAGCGACTTCCTATCTCCGTTAGAAGACAACCAGGTACAAGCCTATATCACCAACAGCCTTCAAGTTGCCGATGTGCTGGAGTGGATTTTAAGCCAGTATGGAGAAGGGTGTAAGGTCTATTTGACCACATTCTCGATATCTGAGGAGTTTTTGCGGCGCTTATATTTTATTGAGCAAGATTTTAAGCCGATTCAGTTCTGCTTAGCCCTCGACTTGAAAGCCACCAACAAGACCCTCAAGCTGTGGCCGTTCATCTCCCAGGTGATTGACGAAGTCTATCTTGCCGACAACCACAGCAAGGTTTTGCTCGTTATCAACCCTGTGGATGGGCGCCGCGCCTCTGTGGTGATGAGTCAGAACCTCACACGAGGCAACCGTTACGAGAGTGCCATTGTCACCACAGATACAGACGTGTTCTCCACGTTGAGAATTCAATACGATGATTTAATAACCTATCATTCCGTGCCGTTTAATGATGTATTCGCCCAACGACTTAGAGAAGATTGAGAAGCTCGCCTCGCTGTATATGACCATCAGCGAGATTGCGAGCCTCATTGACGTTCCTGGCGAGGTGCTTCGCCGTGACATCGCCGTCAAAGGCAGCGAAGCCGAGAAGGCCTACCACCGTGGCAAGGTGTCAACCAAGCTGGAGCTGCGCAAGCAGGAGATAATGCTTGCCCGTGTTGGCAGCCCTTTGGCGCTGGAGAACAGCCGTCGTGCGTTGCTCGACATGGAGGATGACGAGTAATGCCGTTGCCCAAGACCATAGAAGTGTGCCGCGTGGACCTTTTCACGCCGTTAGCCGAGCTGCAGGAGAAATATGATGCCATCACCTGCTCCCGTGTCGTGCGCGTGCGTGACGAGTATCTGTGGATGCTCGCCAATCCCGATGCTCGTGACCGCCAGTTTGTAGAAGAGTTCGCTGCCCGCTACAGCGTTAGCGACACAGCCATCTATGCCGATTTGGCGATTATCAAGCAGCTCATGCCGGCGTTGAGTTCCGCCAACCGTGACTGGCATCGCTGGAAGACCAACCAGATGCTCCTTGAGACCTATCAGATGGCTCGCAAGCGCAAAGACTCAAAGACCATGGAGCGAGCAGCCACCAGCTACGGCAAGCTCAACCGTGTTGACCTCGAGGACGAGCAGACCATGCCCTTCGACCTCATTGTGGTGCAGCCTTTCACAGCCACTCAAGATCCCAGTGTGCTTGGCATCAAGCCCATCCCGAATATCGACGAGAAAATTTCCCGCATGATTGAGAAATACCGCGCCGAGACCATAGACATTGACGACGTGGAATATGAGGAAGCCGACCTCGAGGAAGGCGACCTGTGGAGCGAGAACGACGATGGAAACGCCAAAGAAAGAAATATACTTTAACAAGCCACAGCGTTTGACGCAGCTCATCAGTGCCAAGACCACTGTCATTGTCGCCGGTAGGCGTACCGGCAAGACCGACAGCATTGCCGCGCCTTTCGTGTTGCGCAACATGCAGCGCATGGTAGGCAGCACTGGCGGCATTGTCGTTCCCACCTTCAAACACGGCTTGACCAACACCATCCCCGGCCTGTTGGCTGCCTGGCACCGCTGGGGATTCCTCCGCGACGTGCATTATGTCGTTGGCAAGCGACCACCCAAGACCTTTGGCAAGCCCATTATCGAGCCAGCCGACTACACCCATGTCATCACGTTCTACAACGGCAGTGTGGCTGTCATTATCTCCCAGGACCGTCCGGGCTCCAGCAACTCCCTCACGTTATCCTGGCTGCTCATCGATGAGGCGAAATTTATCAATTATGATAAGTTGAAAGACGAGACACTTCCCGCCAATGGCGGCATCAAGTCCTTCTTCGGGAGTCATTCCTGCAACCACAGCATGATGATTTTGAGCGATATGCCCCAGACCTCCAAAGGCAGCTGGTTTTTGCATTACAGGGACAAGATGGACTCGGAGCTGATCTCCACCATCGAGGGCACTGTGTATAAGATATGGCAGCTCAAGCAGCGAGTTCGCGACCTCAAGGCAAAGGGCAAGGACGTGCCCAGCTACCTCCGCAACCGCATCCGCTATCTCGACCGTGACCTTAACAAGATGCGCTCTGTGGCGGTGTATTACAAAGAATACTCGTCCATAGAGAACCTGCAGCTGTTAGGCGAGAACTATATCAAGCAGATGAAGCGTGACCTCACGCCTTTGACGTTCCAAACGTCAATTCTGTGCCAGCGCATAGGCATCGCCAAAGACGGCTTCTATTCGTCGATGCGCGAGAAGCACAAATATGATGCCAGCGACTTCAAGTATCTTGACTCCCTTGATTGGCAAGAGACCTTCAAGTCCGGCACCCTTGACTGCCGCGCCGATGCCGACTTAGACCCGTTGTCGCCCATCTGCATAGGTATGGACTACAACGCCAACATCAACTGGCTCGTTGCCGGACAGCCTCGAGACGGCAAGCTGCTTGTGCTTAAAAGCTTCTACGTCAAGTATGAGCGTAAGTTGCCCGAGCTTGTTGATGACTTCTGCATCTACTACAAGCATCACCAGAGCAAAGAGGTGGTGTTCTACTACGACAGCACCGCTTTAGGCAGCAACTACGCCGTCAATGAGCAAGACTTCCACTGGGTCATCAAGAATGCCTTTGAGCAGCATGGGTGGTTTGTCAACGATGTGTATCTCGGGCATCCTATGAAGCACGCCGAGAAGTACCTTCTCATCAACCAGGGCTTTGCCGGGAAGCAGACCCTCACGCCGATGCTCAACCGTCAGAACAACGACGACCTCATTCTCGCCATCCAATCAGCTGGAGTAATCCGTGGCCGTAACGGATTCCGCAAGCATAAGGCTGGCGAGAAACTTGCCGAGAACGAGGAAAACCTGCTCGAGCACCGCACCGACGGCACCGATGCTTTCGACACTCTATATATAGGCTGCGAGAAACTTCCGCAGCAATCCTTTGACTCCGTTTCATCGACAATGATTTCTGGAATTTCTTGATTGATTTTTTATTGTTAGTAATCATCTTAAACGTGATGGCAGCCCTGCTCGTGAGGGTTGGGCTGTCTTTTAATCAAATCAGTAAACATTATAAATTTGACAAAAAAATAAAATATATGGCATCAATAGTAAACGTATTATCCACCTTCTACTGGTCTGGCGACATACCAGACTTGACGATATCCGTCACCGGCAGCATTGACGTTGCTATTGATGTTGATGGCACAGAGATTCTGCGTCTCACCCTCTTCTCCAACAGCAGCAACCAGGCGCAACTTGTGGAGCTTGCCGAGCTCGTGGAGCAGCGCATGGTTGACGCTGGGGCTATTCACTCTGTCGTCACTGTCTCTGATGTCAGTGGCAGCACCAGCACGCAGCTCTGCCAATTCGATGTCGTCTATAGTGTTGCCGACATGGAGATGGGCTGCTATGAGTTCTGTGAAACCAATTTCCTCACGTCTGTTCGGTCAAAACGCCTTGTCGATGATGTGTTGGAGAAGCTTTATTACTACGACCCCACCGGTGCCGAGAGCGATATCCTGCATCTTCAGGTGGGCTACAACACCGATGGCGCTGTGCGTGTCAAGGATGTCGACGACTCCAGCAGCACGCTCATCCGCGGCTCAAGCAGCGTGCCAACCTGCAATTATGTAGAGTTCACTGTTGCCGACATCATGGAACTTGCCGATGTTGACAATGTGGTTTTTATCACGCTGCATCTTGGTGATAGGGAGATGAACTATTTCACCCTTCCCTTGTCGCCTGATGCGACCTTCCTCTTCAGGAACTACTTCAACGCCCCCGAGCTCTTGCCTCTCAACTGCGTAACCGAGAAGAAGCAAGCTGGCTCCCGCAACGTGGCACAGGTGAGAAGGTCCTCTGTTTTGGCTTCCGTGACCCATGAGACCGAGTATGAAGTGGAGACCGCTCCACTCTCCAACGATGAAGCCCTGCTCGTTGAGCAGCTTTGCGAGTCACCAAGTTGCTACGTCCTCCCCTCGTGCGATGAGATAGTAATCAGCTCCCGCACCTGCGAGTTCTCTGATGAGCGTGGCAAGCTGCCTACCGGCAAGTTCACTTGGCGTTACCTCCATGGCCGCGGCAAGGGCAAAGCGGATGTCGTTGTCGATGATGGCATTTTTAGCGATGAATATAACACTGTGTTTGACTGATGGCCTCCAAGATACATATAACCACTGCCCGCAAGATCATCGACTCCGGCGACCCTGTAGATTTGTGGCTTTGGGCCTCTGATGGACGGGTACTGCATTATAAAAACTGCGTTGGCTTGCGTTATAACTTCCGCTCAGGCACTCGGCAGGTGAAGTTGCTTGATTCCCGCCAGATTCGCACCTTGCGAGATGTATGTTTGTTCAAAATTAATGATATAGATATAATTCTATGAGCATTCCAAAATATATGATACAGAGCGTCGAAGATATTCCTGGAGTATCGGCGCGCGCAGCGTTCAGCATTGACTCGAGCAAAGTCTTCAGGGAAGATGGCGAGCTTAGCCCCATCCGTGTGAACGACCAAATCAGCTACATTCCCTGGGGAGGTGATGACCTTATGCCCTACAGCGTCCTCGAGCTCATCGAGAGCGATGAGACGCTATCCACGTGCCTCATGTGGAATGCGCAGATGTGCTATGGCAATGGTCTCACCTATAACACCGATGAAGCCACCTCCAAGGTGCGCAAAGAAGTAGAAGACTGGGAGGTCGACAACCAGCTGCCGGCAATCTTCATGGGCATGGCTCAAGACCTTAAGTTTTGGGGCTTTGCCGTGACCGTATTCATCTTGAGCAAAGATAGGACAAAGATCGTCCGCATGTTGCGCAAGGAAGCCATGTATTGCCGCTTCCAGCAGGTTGACAGCCACGGCAAGATGCGCCATGTGCTATATGCCAACTGGCGCAACTGCCCCAGTGCGTCAGAGGTAGAAATCATCCCCTTGCTCGACGAGCAAGCCCCGATGAGCGACCTCATGTCTCGCAAAACCGGGACAAAGTTCGCCGTTCTCACCCGTGTTCCCACTGCCGACCACACCTATTATCCCATCCCCTATTGGGCCAGCCTCCTGCGCTCCAAGTGGTACAACATCAAGCGACTCATCGCTGTTGCCAAGGAGAGCAAAATCAAGAACACAGCTCCCTTGAAGTACCACGTCGAGATTAGCGACAAGTATTTTGACCGCATCTTCAAGCGCGAGCACATCACCGACCCCAAGGAACAAGCCAAGCGAGTTGCCTCCGAGAAGAAGCAGATACTCGACTTCCTCACTGGAGCCGAGAATAGCGGCAAGACGTGGTTCTCCAACTTCTATATGACCCCCGATGGCAAAGAGTGCCATGAGGTCGTGGTTTCCCGCATCGACTCCAGCAAGGAGGGCGGCGACTGGGAGACCGATATCCAGGAGGCGGTGAACATGATTTGCTTCACTCTTCAGGTGCACAGCAACCTCGTAGGCTCTGTGCCGGGCAAGTCTCAGACCAACAACAGCGGCAGCGACAAGCGAGAGCTTTACACCATAGCGCAGGCCCTTCAGAAGCCCTTTCATGACTTGATGTTTGTCCCCCACAACATCCTCATCCGCTACAACAAGTGGCATGGTGTGACAGTCAGCGTTCCCTTCATCCAGCTCTCGACCCTTGACGAGAACCGCGATGCCAAGATGGTAACCCTTGAACCCAACCCATAAACACAGCAATTATGTTATTCATCACCTCACAGGAAATCCTCTCACGAGTCTTCAGCAACGAGGTTGTGGTTGTCGAAGGCGAGAAAACGCTGTTCGACAAAATCTCCCTGGAGATAGCTGCCTCCGAAGACTGGCTCATATCTCAAATTCTTGGTGATGCCACGGCAAATGCCGTCACGGCGGACACCGCTCTTTTCAACATGTGCGTCACCGCTGTCGGCTGCGATGCACTGCGTCGTGCCATCCCATCGTTGGACTTAGTGCTCACCCCCAACGGTTTCGGCATCGTATCCAACACCAATGTAGCACCAGCCTCCAAAGATCGTGTAGAGCGACTCATTGAGTCTTGCCTTGAGCGCCGCGACTTCGCCATCTCACGCATCTATCCTCAGCTCTTCCAGCTCGCCTCGTGGCAAGACAGCGCGCAACGCAAGTTCCTCTACAGTTCACCCCTGCAGGACATGGAGGCTGTTGAGTCCTGGGATAAGCGCAACGATTATGCCAGCCGTTATGATGCTTTGCTGGCTATGCGTGATGCTGCTGCCGTGTATGTCACCAAGCTCGCTGAGCGTTACATCTCCTTTGAGGTTATGGAACGTGTGTCGGCTGCCATGTGCTCGAGCGACACCAGCGAGGATGCTGCCAACGACCGTGTCCTTGGCAAGAAGCTTGTCAATATTCTTATCGCTTTGCTCAACGGCAAGATGTTCCACTACAAGCTTGTCTATCCCATCGTGAACTACCTCCGTGAGAATGATGAGGATTGGAGAGCCTCAAGTGTTGCAGAGTTATATGCCACACCGTCATTTAAGAACACAAAAGAGTCAACAGGATATTGGTTTTAACATGGATTACCAACAGAAACAAGGCTGTGCTACTGGCCTGTGCTCAGTGTTTTTAGGATTTTTTCTCGGCTTCCTATTCTGCATAGTCATTTGCCTGTGCAGCGGATGTCGCTCGCAGAAAAGCGTCACCACATCGGTTGCCGTCGACTCTACTGCCATGTCGGCGACAACCGAGATTGAGGTGACCAACGCCGAGTCTACATCAATGCAAAACCTTTCACTGCATTTCGACACTCTCGAGATGTGGCTTTCACCCGATATCACCACTTTCTCTCATCTTTCACCGACGCCCTACCGAGAGGGAAGCGAAACCGCCGAGAAGGCGGTTTCCTTCCCGTTTTTCTCTCAGGGCACGTCGCCCATGGGCGGTATGACACCCATCTACCTGCGTGGAGTGGGTGCCAGCCTCGATGCGTCGAGCAACTTATCGTCAAAGGATAACGAGACAAAAATCCATACCGACACAACAACAAACGATGTGAGCAAGAAAGAGGACACTCACGAGGATGTTGACCGCACAGTTGTAAGCAAGCCTCCCGATATGACTTGGGTCCTCGTCACCGGCATCATTATTCTTGCCTTGCTGATTTATTTCAAGAAATAAAAAAAACACAAAAAGGGTGTGCCAGAATTTTGACACACCCTCATTCCTCTCTCCCGAATAAGCAGTTTTTTTACTGCTTAATGAGA
>CALAVD010000222.1 GCA_937892085.1 uncultured Prevotellaceae bacterium | reverse complement strand
GTGCCGGCAAATGGGAGGAGAGCGGCGGCGATGCCAGCAAATTCGGCCTCGACTCGTCTGACCTGCTCAGAACACTGGAATATCTGAGGGAGCACCAGATGGAGGACTGCCTAAAACTGATGCACTTCCACATCGGTAGCCAGATAACCAAGATACGTCGCATTCAGTTTGCCCTAACCGAGGCAGCACAATTTTACGTGCAATTGCATAAGATGGGCTTCAACATTGAGTTTGTGGACTGTGGTGGCGGCCTCGGCGTAGACTACGATGGTACTCGCTCGTCTAATAGCGAGAGTTCTGTCAATTACTCCATACAGGAGTATATCAACGACTGTGTCTACACCTTTGTGGAGGCCAGCGACCACAACCAGATTCCCCACCCCAACATTATCTCGGAGGGCGGACGCTCACTGTCGGCTCACCACTCAGTGCTCATTCTGGAGGCTTTTGAGTCAACCCACCAGCCGTCGATGGACGAACAGAAGTCGCAGGTCTACTTCGCTCTCATCGAGTCGATGGGCGAAGCCTATCCTGAGCTGCCAGCTCAAGCCGACCTCATCAAGCATGTCATCAAGGAAGAGGAAGACGCCTTCCTGCGCACACTCGACACCGGCATGAAGATGATCGACGGCGTGATTGCCAAAGCTAAAGGCGAGGGTCTGAAGGAAATTGACGGTGCTGTGGCATTCACCCTCTACGACACCTATGGCTTCCCTCTCGACCTCACCGAGCTGATTCTCAAGGAAAATGACATGACGGTCAACAAGGAGCAGTTTGATGCCGAAATGGCAAAGCAGAAACAACGCGCCCGCAATGCCGCCGCCGTCGAAGCCAGCGACTGGGTGGAGCTGCAAGACGGTGTTACAGAATTTGTCGGCTACGACCTCACCGAGTGTGAGACCAAGATATTGCGCTACCGCCATGTGGCACAGAAGAAGAATGAGTTCTACCAAGTGGTGCTTGCCACTACCCCATTCTATGCCGAGATGGGTGGACAGGTGGGCGACAAGGGATGGCTCATCAATGGCGACGAGAGAATCGAGGTAATCGACACCAAGCGCGAGAACAATCTGCCGGTACACATCGTAAAGAAGATGCCCGCCGACCCAAGCGCAACTTTCATAGCACGCATCGACACCAAGGCTCGTCGGGCCATAGCCTGCAACCACACCGCCACTCACCTGCTGCACTATGCACTGCGACAGGTGCTCGGCACCCATGTGGAGCAAAAAGGCTCCTATGTGGATGCCCACATGTTGCGTTTCGACTTCTCACACTTCAAGAAGATGACTCCCGAAGAAATTCGCGAGGTGGAGCACCGTGCCAACGCCTTAGTGCGTGAAGCAATTATTCGTGAGGAGCATCGTGAAGTGCCCATCGCCGAGGCACGGCAGATGGGCGCCATGGCTCTCTTCGGTGAAAAATATGGCGACAAGGTGCGCGTCATCAAGTATGGCAACTCAGTGGAGCTGTGCGGCGGCACTCATGTCGCCAATTCAGGCAACATTGGCATGATAAAGATTGTGAGCGAGAGCTCTATTGCCGCGGGCATTCGCCGCATTGAGGCAATTACTGCAGCCAACGTTGAGGACGCCATCGACAACGTGGAAGACACCCTTGAGGGCATAAAGAAGATTTTCAACAATGCCCCCGACCTGATGGTGGCTATCAATAAGTCGATCAGCGAGAACGCCGATCTGCACAAGCAAGTCAATGAGTTTATCAAGGAGCGCGTGAAGACAATCAAGGAGAAACTCTACACAACTTCTACAATGGTTGAGGGAATCGCTGTTCTAAGGTTGCAAGGAGAATATGACAACGACATCGTCAAGAGCCTTGCACTGTCGATAAAGAGCGACAAGCAACCTCGCGTGGCTTTTGTCGCTGCCACCCACAGCAACGACAAACCCATGCTTACCATAGCCCTAAGCGATGACCTTATTAAAGAGGGCAAGAATGCAGGACAAATCATTCGTGAAGCTGCCAAACTCATTCAAGGTGGCGGTGGCGGGCAACCTGGCTTCGCTCAAGCTGGCGGCAAGAATGTGGGAGGCCTTGACGCCGCCCTCAACAAGATTGTCGAACTACTTGCATAAACTTCAGGAACAAGCTGACAAGGAACAAGCTAACAAGACAATAGTAATTATGGTACTTACCTCGTCAGACTGTCAGCTCGTTTACTCGTCAGCTCGTGTACTTTAAAAAAATATTAATTAAAAAAACAATACAAATATGTTGAAAGAAATTTTAGCAATCTCGGGACGTCCCGGATTATATCGTTTAGTAAAATACGGTAAAAACGTGATTATCGTTGAAAACATCACCGACAAGAAACGCAGCACTGCTTACTCAAGAGACAAAGTGATATCGCTTGGCGACATTTCTATGTACACCGAGAGTGGCGACAAACCACTCGGTGAAATTCTTGAAGCGATTAAGACAAAATATGACGCAAAACCTCTCGACCTCGCTAATTACAAAGAGGGCGATGCACTGCAAGCGTTTTTCAAAGAGATAGTACCAGACTTCGATGCCGACCGTGTATATAACACCGATATAAAGAAACTTATCAACTGGTATAATTTCCTTATTAATAGCGGCATGACCGACTTCTTGCCAAAAGAAGAAGAGAAAGCTGAGGAAGCTCAAGAAGAAGAAAATAAATAAGAATCACATGCGCTAAAGGGGGGAGCAGGTGCTCCCTTTAGCGCTTCTTTTCTATATCATGAACACCACATCACACTCAAGCAAGATTATGATTATAATTTCGGCTTTGCTGCTGGCATTGTCGAGCGTGTCGTGCGGTGTGATGAAAAAGGATCTTGATGACGACAGTGGTTATCCCACACGACAAAGGCACACCACAAGTTCCGTGAGAATGAACAACAAAGGGAGCCACAACCGTGATTGGGCAAAGAACACCAAGCCCAACGACGATGGCTACCACGATGACCGAGGCATCGACAAAGGTTCAACCGCCACCAACGAAGAGTGGAAACGACTCGACATCAAACTCGGACGGCACGACAACAAAGCCCTATACAATGAAATAAAGAGTTGGCTAGATCGGAAGAGCGTCGTGTAGGGAAA
>CALAVD010000221.1 GCA_937892085.1 uncultured Prevotellaceae bacterium | reverse complement strand
TCTTTAATCGTTTGAATATTTGAATCAGCACAAAATGCCACTTTTTAAAGTGCGCGCTTTATTCAAGTTTCGCAAGTTGTTAACTTGCTTGCAGGTTAGTTTTTAGAAGTCGTCGGGGAATTTGCGGGCTGCTTCTTGGAGCATCTGGGAGACGTCGAAGAAGAAGTCGCGGGTCTTCTGAGGGTCGCTGCTGCTCACAGTGATGATTTGGTCGATGCCTCCGTCGAGCTCTTTTTGGTCTTTGGCGACATATCCCAAGAAATTGATGATGGCATACTCATGAGCCGGAGAGATCACCACCCAGGGTTCATCCTCGGTGCCGCGCCCGCTCGACATGATGGCGGCAATGAGTTTGTCGAGACGATACTGACGCACTGCGGCGCGGGCATATTTCTTCTTCTCCTTTAGCGCATAGATGTAGTAGTTGAGCTGGTCGATGTCGAAGAGGTTGTCGTCGAGAGCCATCTCAGCATATTGCGCTATCTTGTCGCACTCCTCACGGGTGAGAGGAGGATTCTTGTAGTAAAGTTCCTCTACCTCTTCTTTCCCTTCAAAATCGTTGTGGCGGAATGGGTTGTAGTCTTCTTGGAACACAAATCCGTAATACAGTTCCCTGTAAGCCTCGAAGTTCATGATGGTGTCGTTGCTTTTGAACGACTTCACCAGCTTAGGGTAATAGTACCTGGAGTTGGGGTTCAGTGTCTCGCGCTTTATCTCGTCGAAGTCCACTTCCTTCACCTGAAATTTGTATTGCGCATTCACGGTCATCGCCGCAAACACGAGTAGCATTAAAGAAAAGAATATTCTGTTTTTGTTCATATCTATTTTATTTTTAGCTGATGAGCAAACGAGTTGACAAGCAAACGAGCAAACGAGCAAACGAGCAAACAAGCAAACGAGTTGACAAGCAAACGAGTTGACAAGCAAACGAGCAAACAAGTTGACAAACACTTTGTTGTTGATACTTAACACTTTGTACTTTATACTTTATACTTAGCTCTTTGTACTTAGCTCTTTGTACTTAACACTTAACACTTTGTACTTAACACTTATAAAAATATTGGTTTCACATTGGCGATGTCATAGACAAAGCCCTCGACTCCCACGCCAATCATTGCCACGGCAACGATTGCTGGCAATCCTCTGGCGCAAAGGTACTGAATAAAATTGGATTTTGAAAGCATCAGCCATTTTCCATGTGGCGTGCGACTGAATGCCACCTCGCCCATCACAGCGCCTAATGCCGTGCCTAAGAGCATGAATCGGGCGTCGATAAGCATCCCCAGCAGGCTCCCCATCAGAGCACCCAGCCCAATGTATAAGTTTCCGGTGTTGCGCCCGTCGGGCTCGCCTTTTGGCGAGATGAATTTCAATCCCACCACCATTGCTGTGGCTATGCCGTAGAAAATGAAAGTCCACTTAGGGAACATAGTGTATTTGCTCAAGTGCAGCAGCCACAAACCAGCGTAGGCGGGTATTGCTGCCACTGTCCAGGGCTTTATCACCAGCACGAGTGCTGCGAGCAGGCCTATGGTTCCTAAAATGAGCAGAATTGTGTAGATTGTCATTATAGAGTTGTTGAGTTGCTTGTTTTTAATAAATAACTTTTTTTATGATTTTTTTCGTCGAGTTCTGCCGTTGGTAACTATTCAGCGATTTTTGTTTTTAATCGCATTATTATCAAACAAACACTGGGCAAAGAG
>CALAVD010000220.1 GCA_937892085.1 uncultured Prevotellaceae bacterium | reverse complement strand
GGAAATTACTTCGCATGGGGAGAGACTGTGCAGAAGGAATTATACGACTGGACAAGCTACCAGTGGTGCAACGGCAGGTGGAACAAGTTGACAAAATACTGCACCCTCACCAGTCATGGCGACAATGGTTTTACCGATGGCAAGACCGAGCTTGCCCCTGAAGATGATGCTGCCACCGCCAACTGGGGCTCGGACTGGTGCATGCCGTCGAAAGAGCAAATGGATGAACTTCTTTCGGAATGCACCTGGCAGTGGACAACAAGCAACGGTGTGTATGGTCACATGTTTACCAGCAAACACAATGGCGCTAAGATGTTCTTGCCGGCATCGGGCTATTACTTTAGCAACACAATCTATAGCACAGGCACTATCGCCTATTATTGGTCGCGCACTGTTAATCCTTCACGTTCTTACAACGCCTACTACCTCTTCCTCCACCAAGCAGGCAACAAGAGCGTGGAATATGGCGACCGCAACACGGGTTATACCGTGAGGGCTGTGCGAGTGTCGCAAGATTAATGACCAATCGAGGATAATGCACAAGAGCCAATCCAATGACTCTTGTGCAATTTTTTGTGCTCTTTTTCAATTACAACATAAGTAAAGAAGCGCATGTGGCGCATGGAAGGTGGAAAGTAAAAACGATAAAAGCGCTTGTGTGTGACATGAGGAACGAGCAACGTCCTTCCTCCTTTCACTTTCCACCTAAAATCCAGAAAAAAGACACTATTTTTTTGTGGAGTGATAGAAAAGTAGTAATTTTGCATGTTCTAAAGCATAATTGTATAGCAGATGAGTATAAAAAGCACTCTGGAAAAGGTTATAAGCGAAGATTTGGCTGAAATATGGAGCTTGCTCAACCCTGAGGAAAAGCGCCAAATCACCGACCACTTCGAGGTCCACAATTTCAAGAAGAATCAAATCATCTATGCCGAGAAAGATAATCCTGTGTATCTGTGGTGCCTGCTCAAAGGCAAGGTAAAACTATATAAAGACGGCATTGGGGGCAGGCAGCAAATTCTGCGTCTCTACCGCCCTATCCAGTACTTTGGCTATCGTGCGTATTTTGCCAGCGAGCCTTACGTGTCGAGTGCTGCGGCTTTTGAGGCGTCGACGGTGGGTTCTCTCCCTATGGACTTGGTAAAGAACATGATAGACAACAACCGCGACTTGGCGTGGTTCTTTATCCATGAGCTGTCGAAGAACCTGGGCGGCAGCGACACCAAGATTGTGACGCTCACCCAGAAGCACATCCGCGGACGCCTTGCCGAAGCCCTGATACTGCTCATCGACAATTATGGCTTTGAGGACGACGGCAAGACGCTGAAAATCTACATGGCGCGCGAAGATGTCGCTAACCTGTCGAACATGACCACGAGCAACGCAATTCGCACCCTCTCGGCGTTTGCGCAAGAGCGCATCATCACCGTTGATGGCCGGCGCATCAAGATTGTTGACGAAGCAAAACTGCGTCAAATCAGCAAATTCGGATGATTTTATAAGTGTTAAGTGTTGAGTGTTAAGTAGGGATAAGGCGTGCCTTGTCAGTGAGTTTATAGCAACAATACTATTGGCTTGTCAACTTGTTAACTAAAAAACTATTGGCTCGTTTACTTGTTTACTAATATGATAATCGCACAATCAAAACGAAAAGAAAACATCGCCGAATACCTGCTCTACATGTGGCAGATAGAAGACATAATTCGCGCTTGCAGTCTCGACATCAACAAGATAAAGGCAAGAATCATCGACAAGTATGATGTTGACGAGAAAACCCGCAATGAGATTATCGACTGGTGGGAAGGTCTCATCATGATGATGCAGCACGAAAATAAAAAAGAGACTGGGCATCTGCAAATCAACAAGAATGTGCTCATACGCCTCACCGACCTGCATAACGAATTGCGCAAGAGCGCAAAGCATCCAGAATATGGAGCAGAGTTTTACAAGACTCTGCCGTTTATCGTGGAGCTGCGCGCCAAGACACCCGAAGATAAGCAAGTGGGCGAACTTGAGACATGCTTCAATGCCCTCTACGGCACTCTGATGCTCAAGTTGCAAGGCAAAGAGATTGGAAAAGACACACAAGTTGCCATCAACCAAATCTCGCATTTTATAGGCACTCTCGCCGCATATTACAAGAAAGACGAAGAGAAACCAATTTTTGAAGACGAAGTTCAATACAATAATGAATAAAAAGACAATACTTATCACAGGCGCAAACGGCCAGTTGGGTCGTGAGATGAAAAAGGTGCTCGATGACGACATCTTTGTCAACGCCATCTACACCGATGTGGAGGAACTCGATATTACCGATGCGCAAGCCATTGAGGACTGCGTGG
>CALAVD010000219.1 GCA_937892085.1 uncultured Prevotellaceae bacterium | reverse complement strand
TTTCCCTACACGACGCTCTTCCGATCTTGATCTATTCCACTTTCATGAATGCGAAATACACTGCCATGATGAGCAATGTGAACGACACAAAATGGTTCCAGTGCAGGTGCTCGTTCTTGAAGAAGATGGTCACAAACACGGTGAACACCGTCAGGGTGATAACCTCTTGGATGACTTTGAGCTGCATCAGCGAGAATGGACCGCCGTTGTCGGCAAACCCGATGCGGTTGGCTGGCACCATAAACGAGTATTCAAAGAGGGCGATGCCCCATGAGAAGAGAATTACTGCTATCAGTGGCCAGTTGGCGGTCACACCCATCTGTTGCAGCTTGAGATGGCCATACCATGCGAATGTCATCACAATGTTGCTCACGCAGAGCAGGCCTATTGTGGCAAGTGCTGTCCAGTTCATCAGTCGTTAGTCTTAATATAGTGCGATAATCACATCGCTGTTGGTTGGTTGGTAAATATTCAAAAAACGTTGTGCAAAGTTACTGCTTTTTGTGGTTTATAAAAAATAAAAATGAAGAAAGAGGGACAAGAGGGACATCCCTCTTTCTTCATTTTTGCGTGAGGCGAACTTTTTGGCTTGAGCTGCTATGGCTCTATGCGTATGTCCTCGTTGAGGTAGGGGACTATGCGTCCTCTTAGTGAGATGTGTCCGTTGCCGAGGTTTGGGAATACGTCGGCTATGGCTTGGTCGCTCTCTTTAAAGATGGTGATTGTGACGCTGGCGTTCATGCGTCTGCCCACCATAGTGTAGGTGATGATGGTGTTGCCTTTTTTGTCGTGGGTGAGCTTTTTGTTTGAGATGCGACCATGAAGCGTGATGCCTCCCAGCCCGTTTGCACCAGCGTCCATGTTATTAAAAGCCACCTGGAAGATGCCCTTGTCGCCTTGCATGAGCATGAAGTTGGTGTTGTCGTTGAGTCCAAGCTCATAATGACCGTAGCTGTTGCGCACCTCGGTGGCTTGCAGCACGAAATATCCGTCTTCGGCAGCGTGTTCTGCCTTGAGGTGATAGATAGAATCTACAATCTCGTGGTCTTTCTTGATGCGCTCTTTGCGCTCTTTTTTCGTCTCGTTTTCAGGGATTGGCGCTGTCTTGTCGATGAGATAGATGTCATCGTCGTAGCTTTGCGCCCAAGCTGTAGCCGGCACGCCTATGAGAGCAGTTAAAACTACTGCAAATATCAATTTTAAAGTCTTCATAATTACAGTGATTTAAAAGAGTTGTTGCAAAATTACACAATATAAACACACAAAGCATCAAAATACTGCATCAAATTTGGTGTTTTTTTGTATTTTTGCAAAAAAATCAAGAAATGGCGAGTTATAACAATTTTTCGTGGCCACTGAAAATCCTATTTCTGTTTTGCGGACTGATGGTAGCTTTATTCCTGGTGGCGATGGCGTTAGTGCTGGTGTTTGGAACTGACACTGGCAATACCAACTATGTGATAGCGATGTCGATAGCCCAAAACCTGCTTGTGTTTATCATGCCAGTGTTGCTGCTGGCAATGATGAATAAGAAGTTAGAGGGGCGGCGGTTGTCACGCACCCTGTGGATGAGCAAAGGTCCCTCACTGAAATCGGTGCTGCTGGTAGTGCTGGTGTGGATAGTTGCGTTGCCAGCAATGAATTATTTGGTTGAGTGGAACCAGAATATAGAGTTCCCATCGTGGCTGCAAGGTGTGGAAAGCCAGTTGCGTGAGATGGAAGAGAGTGCTGCCGCTACCACCAGTGAGCTGCTCAACAGCCAGTCGCTGAGCATGATGATATTCATGGTGCTTGTGGTAGGCGTGTTGACTGGTCTGGGTGAGGAAATTTTCTTCCGCTCGGGGGTGTTGGGCACAATGTTGCACGGCAAGGTCAACAAGCACGTGGCTGTGTGGGCCGTGGCTATCGTCTTCAGCGCCTTCCACCTCCAGTTCTTTGGCTTTGTGCCGCGAGTGCTGCTTGGCGCATGGTTGGGCTACCTGCTGGTGTGGACGGGCGAGGTGTGGACTCCTGTCATTGCTCATGCCCTCAACAACAGCTCGATAGTGGTAGCAACCTATCTTGTTAACCATAACTACATTTCAGACAATTATATTGAGACGGCTGGCACTGGTGCCCACTGGCTGGCGCTTGGCAGTGCTCTGACAACGGTGGTGTTGCTGGTCGTGTTTATGAGAAAATCGCCAAAAACTGATAAAGAATTGATGATATGAAACGCTTAATGCTAATGTTGCTGCTGGTGGCAAGTGTTGCAGCAAGCGCCCAAGAGGTGATTTGCCACCGTGGATATTGGGACACTGAAGGCTCGGCGCAAAACTCACTGCGCTCGCTTGTGAAAGCCGACTCGATAGGTGCTTGGGGCTCGGAGTTTGACGTGTGGATGACTGCCGACGGTGTGCTGGTGGTGAATCACGATGAGACATTCGAAGGCATCACCATAGAGACTGCCAAATGGAAGCAGCTCAAGAACTTGCGGCTCAAGAATGGTGAGAAGTTGCCCACTTTGGAGCAGATGCTCAAGTGTGGCAAGTCACTGAAGACGCGCTTAATTGTGGAAATGAAGCCTCACACTGACCGTGCCCAAGAGCTTGAGGCAGCACGCAAAATAGTGAAAATGGTGAAGAAAATGCGGCTCGAAGACCGTGTGGAGTATATCACCTTTTCCTATCAAGGCATGAAAAACCTGAAGGAACTGGCACCAGAGGGTACACCAGTCTATTATCTAAACGGCGAACTCTCGCCCTCACAGCTCGCTGAGCTCAAAGTGGCAGGCATCGATTACAGTATCAAGGTGATGCGTGAGCATCCACAGTGGATTGACGAGGCTCACGCGCTGGGCATGAAGGTGAACGTGTGGACTGTGAATAGCGACCGCGACATGGAGTGGTGCATTAACTACGGTGTGGATTTCATCACCACCAATGCTCCTGAGAGATTGCAGCAAAAACTCATGCCTTAAACAAGAAAAGGTCCCCTCAAAGAAATGCCTAAAAACACAGTGAAATTTGAGTTGGCATGAAAAAACTATAGACTAAAAACTGAAAAACTGAAAAGATTTTACTATCTTTGCCGATTGATTACAAAACTATAGAGATATAACCAACCGTTTATGGTACTCTTCAAGTCATTTGAGAAATTAGGCTCTTATTGCGCGCTGATGTGGCGAAGCATCGGTGTCCCTGACAAATGGAGGGAATTTTTTAAGCGCTATATGGGCGAGATATATAAATTAGGTATCGACTCCATTCCACTGATCCTCATTGTGTCGCTGTTCATTGGTGCGCTGTGTACCTTGCTCATCAAGCTCAACATCAGCAACCCTCTGTTGCCTCGCTACACGGTGGGCTTGACAACGCGCGAGATTATTCTGCTGGAGTTTTCGTCATCGATTTTGTGCCTTATCCTCTCGGGAAAGATTGGCAGTAACATTGCCAGTGAGATAGGCACTATGCGTGTGACTGAGCAGATTGACGCCCTCGACATTATGGGTATCAATAGCGCCAACTACCTTATAATGCCTAAAATAGCAGGTTTGGTGACCATCATGCCGTTCTTGGTGATAATATGCATGGTCACGAGTCTCTTTGGTGGTTACCTGATATGTGTGATAACTGGGATTATCGACACCGACACCTATATATTTGGCATTCAGACTCTTTTTATTGAGTGGTATGTGTGGTTTGCCTTGATAAAATCGCTGTTCTTCGCCTTTATAATATCTAGTATCTCGTCGTTCTTTGGCTACACCGTGAAGGGTGGCTCCATCGAGGTGGGCAAGGCAAGTACCGATGCCGTGGTGATGAGCAATATCATGATTCTGCTCACCGACGTGCTGTTAACCAAGCTGTTGATGATGTGATAATAGTTCAAAGTTCATAGTTCAAAGTTCACAATTCATAGCCAAAACTTCAAAGATATGGACAAAAAGACACAAGACATTGCCTATTTCATCTCTTTCTGCATTGAGCAGTATAAAAACGAGAAAAAAATGACTGGCGCTGAAGTAATGCTCCGTTTTGATGAATGCGGTATTTTGGATTTTCTTGCTATGAATTATGAGGTGTTGCACACCCAAAGCCGACAATGGATCATGGAAGAAATTGACAGTTTTATTGAAGCGAGAAAGGAGGAGATGCCGTGAAACTGTATCATGGAAGTTTAGTGGTAGTTGAGTGTCCTGAGATTATTGAGTCAGTAAGAACGCTTGACTATGGTAAAGGTTTTTATACTACGACCTCAATAGATCAGGCCAAATTATGGGTTTTGCGAAAGTTGAACGGAAGGGACAAGAAAGCCGGTTTTGTTAATGTCTATGACTTTGATGAGCAATTTGCTTCAAAGCTTAATGTGCTTACATTTGGTTCACCAAATGAGGATTGGGTTGATTTTGTGATGAAAAATCGCACACAAAAAGATTTTAATCACGACTATGATATAGTATATGGACCTGTGGCAAATGACAGGGTTTATGCAGCTTTCGCTCTTTATGAAGGCGGGTTTCTAAGTAAACAACAGTTGCTTGCTGAATTGAGGGCTTATAAGTTGGTTGACCAATATTTGTTTCACACAGAGAAATCATTAAATACATTATCATTTATTAATACCATAGAGGTTAGCCATGAATTTAGATGTTAATCAAGATAATTTATATCTCTTGTTGCCTTCAAAGGTCTCATTGATAGCTAATATGATCACCGATGATAAAGGCATTGGTGTTGTTGATGCTATAAGATTGATATACCAGTCAAGAACTTATCAAGAACTTGAAACAGAAGAGACAAAATTTTGGCACTTGGGACCAGTTGCTTTGTATCAGGACTTTAGTAATAATTTTTCACTATGATTGAAGTTAAGAACGTTGAGAAGTCGTTTGACGAGGAGGGTGGCAAGAGGCAGGTGCTTTTTGGCGTCAATGCCAAGTTCTATGATGGCAAGGTGAACCTGATAATCGGTCAGAGTGGTTCGGGAAAGACTGTGCTGGTAAAGAACTTAGTGGGGCTGTTCAAGCCCGACAGCGGCGAAATATTGTATGACGGTCGTGACATCACCAAACTCGACACCAAGCAGATGAAGGAACTACGCAAAGAGATAGGCATGTTGTTTCAGGGCTCGGCGCTCTTCGACAGCGAGACTGTGATGGGTAATGTGAAGTTCCCCCTGAAGATGTTCTCGAAGATGAGTTCCGCCGAGCAGCGCGAGCGTGCCCAGTTCTGCATCGACCGTGTGAACCTCACTGGCAGCGAGAACAAATATCCGAGCGAGTTGAGTGGCGGCATGCAGAAGCGTTGTGCCATAGCTCGTGCCATAGCCCTGAACCCCAAATACTTGTTCTGTGATGAGCCAAACTCGGGTCTTGACCCTAAGACCTCAATAGTTATTGACGAGCTGCTATTCGACATCACTCATGAGTTTGGTATCACTACCATCATCAACACCCACGACATGAACTCGGTGATGGGCATTGGCGAGAACATCGTGTTTATCTATAAGGGTCATGTGGGTTGGGTAGGCAACAAAGACGAGATTTACAACGTTGATAACGAAAACCTCAACAACTTCGTCTATGCCACCGACCTCTTTGCCGACGTGCGTAAATATCGTCTTGAGTACGGCTACAAGCGCACACGCATCACAAAGTAATCTATTTATTTAATCAAAAAAAATGATAATTATGAAGAAAACAGTTTTCACATTGATGCTGATGCTTGCTTCGGCACTGGCAATTAACGCCCAGAGTCTTACAAGCAACCCATGGTACATGTTATTGCCTCTTGATGACCAGGAGGTTGTTTTTATGCTTAACTTTAATGACGACGGCACTTGCGCCGTGGCAATGGCCGCCGATCTGGTGATGGATGAGGATGGAATGAAGATGACCATCAGTTTTACCGCCAAAGTGCCTGGAACCTACACTCTCAACGGTAAGAACTTGAAGATGACACTTAATGAGGATAATGCCGACATGGATATCGATTATGAGATTGAGGGAGTTGATGCTGCCACCAAGAAGATGATGGATGCCATGATAAAGCCCGAACTTGAGAAGCAGAAATCCGAGCTTAAAAAAGAGATATTCCGCGGTGTGCCTAATTTGGGCAACATGACTATCGTCTCGGTGAGCAAAGACAAACTGGTGCTTGTCGATGAGGCTGGCGAAGAAATGACTTTCATGCCCGCTCCTGAAAAGTAAATTGGGCTAACAAAACCAGAGATTGCGAGAGTGCTTGCCTGCGGGCATTAGCACTCTCGTTTTTTTGATAATAAAAATCACGTTTTCGTTAGGATAGTTCACCAGAAATTATTATTTTTGCAAACGAGAAAAAAACATCACCGATGCACATCGTCGTAGCCGGAAATATTGGTTCAGGGAAGTCAACACTCACGCGCTTGCTGGCGCAGCACTATGGATGGACGCCACGCTATGAGAGTGTTACTCACAATCCCTATCTCGAAGATTATTACCACGATATTCAGCGCTGGTCGTTTAATCTTGAGGTGTATTTTCTCAAGGAGCGCTTCCGTGACCTGCTGGCGATTTCGCAAGCGCAGGGCACGATACTTCAAGACCGCTCAATCTTTGAGGGCGTGTATGTGTTTGTTGCCAACAATCGCGCTATGGGAAATATCTCGGAACGTGACTTCTCGACCTACATGGAGCTTTTTGAGCACATGCTCTCGATAGTGAAGCTCCCCGACTTGATGATTTACCTGCGCTCGTCGGTAGAGCATTTAGTGGCGAATATTCAGAAGCGTGGGCGCGACTACGAGCAGACCATGCAGATTGAGTATCTCGACAACTTGAACCGCCGCTACGAGGACTTCATCACCAACCACTACAAGGGGCGAGTGATGATTGTGGATAAAGACGGCCTCGACTTCGAAAACCGCCGTGAAGACTTCATTGGCATCACTAACCGCATCGACAGCATCCTCTATGGACTCTTCCCGATGGAAACGAGCAAACAAGCTGATGAGCAAACGAGCTGACGAGACAATACTATTGCCTTGTCAGCTTGTTCTCTTGTCAGCTTGTAAGCTGAAAAACTTGACACTTAAAACTTAACACTTACATAGTTATGCATATTGCAATATCAGGAAACATAGGTTGTGGCAAGACCACGCTGACCCGTATGCTCGCCGAGCACTACGGCTGGGAGCCACGTTTTGAATCAGTGACCAACAACCCCTATCTTGCCGACTTCTACGACGACATGGAGCGGTGGTCGTTCAACCTGCAGATTTACTTCCTCAACAAGCGTTTCAAGGATGTGGTGGAAATCTCGCAGAGCAGCGATGTCATTATCCAGGACCGCACCATCTTTGAGGACGCCTGCATCTTTGCGCCCAACCTTCACAATCAGGGCAAGATGAGTGACCGCGACTTCGAGACTTATCAAGACCTGTTCAACTTGATGATGTCGCTGGTGAAGAACCCCGACCTGATGATTTACATCCGCTCAAGCATCTC
>CALAVD010000218.1 GCA_937892085.1 uncultured Prevotellaceae bacterium | reverse complement strand
AATTCGTTGAAATTAGTTTAATTCGTGTGCTTTTATTTTTTAAAGTGGACTCAAAACTCAATATTATGGAAAGAGATGATGATGTGGTTGTTTTTGGCTTGTACGACAGCCCCGTAGATGCCAATATCGTGAAAGGTGTGCTCGAGAGCAATGGTGTGATAGCAGGCGTGATGGGCGATTCCACCGCCAATGCGCTGATGCAAGGCTTCAGCCAAGGTTCAATGCGTGTGGTGGTCTTCCGCAAAGACCTGCAAAGGGCTTTGCAGATAATGGATTCAAACCCATTAGAAACACCTGATGTGGAAGAGTGAAATCGCTCCGAAAGGATTTTTGTAGATAGGTGTTAAGAGCGGTTTTCGGACACGGCATACCATTTCCTTACTTAACCCTTAACCCTTAACTTTTAACCCATTACCGTCTTATTCCTCGCTCACGCAGGGCTTGGTGATACTTGGCGGCGTAGGCTTCGTGCTGGGCGAAAGTCTCGGCGAAGTTGTGGTAGCCCGAGAAATCTTCCTTGGCACACATGTAGATGTAGTTGTGATCAGGTGCGTTGAGCACGGCATCTATCGACGACTTCTCAGGGAGGCAGATGGGACCTGGAGGCAAGCCTTGTACGTAGTAGGTATTCCATGGCGATGCCACGCTGCAGTCCTCAAAAGTGATGCGTCGCAGCGCAAAATTCTTCAAGGCAAATTTTACCGTTGGGTCGGCTTGCAGCTTCATGTGCTGTTTCAGGCGATTCATGTATAATCGTGCCACCATACCTTTCTCGTCGGCCTTGTTGGTCTCACCCTCAACTATCGAAGCGAGAGTCACCACGTCATTAGGCGAGAGCCCTAATTTCTTGGCTTTTGCTTTGCGGTCGTCGTTCCAGAACTGATCGCTGAATTTTTTCATGTGCTGCATGAGTTTGGCAGGCTCCACATCCCACAAGAACTGATAGGTGTCGGCAAGGAACAGACCTGTTACATTGTCGGTGGTCATTCCCAAGCTCTGGCACAGCTCTTTGTCGTTGAGGGCTGCTAAAAAGTCCTCTTTTTGACGCATAAGATTCTTTGCCAGGCGTGCCGCGAGGTCTTCTTTGGTGCGCAGGTTGTTGATAGTGACTTTAACTTCATTAGCGGCACCGCTCCTGAGGTGCCTTGCGACGCTAAAGGCACTCTCACCTTTCTTGATTTTGAAAGCGCCCTGTCGCTTGCTCAGGTCGGCATGAGAGTATTCGAGCAACGCCACCACCTTGTCGGCAAACTGGTTGCTGGTGTTTTGTGCTATAGAGTCTTTTATAGCTTCGATGGTAGAGCCTTTGCGGATTAGCAATGTGGCATCGTTGTCGCTTTTTGTGGTTAGGTAAGGTGACAAGAATATTGCTCCTATTGCAATAAGTGCCACCAGTGCTACCGCACACCCCACTATCCATTTTTTCCACGCAGGTTTATTAGAGGAATTTTTCCTCGAATTTCTCGTTCTCGCAGTGCTTTTTTTCTTCTTGATTTCTGCCATTATAATAATTGTTATCAATAAGCACTGCAAAGGTAGTAAAAAGTTGTCAGTTGTCAGTTATCGGTTGTCAGATTTTTGTTTTTCTTCTTTGCTTTGAAAACTTTGGATAATGAAATCATCAGTTATTTAAGACAAGAATTCCACCGGTTTTGTTAGTCGTCAATTACTTGTCTCGGTCGTAGTGTGGCATTTCATTAGGGATGACCATTGATATTTCTACCATGCCGGCCACTTTGCCGTCAACACGCCAGGGAGATTGATAAATCATCTTGCGCTGACCGTTCTTGGTGATGGTGTAGGCGTTGATGGTGTCGCTTTCCATCATGTGGCGTATCATCGCCTGCGAGCGCTCGTTGTGGCAGGGAAAGAGGTTTTGCCCCACCATCGACTTGCCGCCTTTGTTAAACGTCTCTCTCGATTTCTCGTTCATGTAAATCACTTTGCCCTCGGTGTCGCACACCGTGATGGCACAATGTAGTTGTTCTGCCCAATCCATTTTTTTTAGTTTTTAGTTTATAGTTAATAGTTTGTTGTTTATGGAAGACGATGGTGGGAGTAAAAGCACTGCAATCTCCCTATTCCCTATCCCCTCTTCCCTCTCACCTTTTTAATGAGTGCTCTGAAGTAGCTCACTCCCTCGTAGAGTTGCATGAAGGTGGTGGCTGTGGCGATGTTGTAGATGTGCTGTCGCACTGCCTCTTCGGGGTGGTACTGCACACCAAGAGCAAAGGTCTTGTCCTTGCGCTCTATCGCCTCGATGATGTCGGTGCCCTGGGTGGGAGTGATGCCGGTGACCTTCAGCTCGGTGCCCTCCACGCTGCCCACCACCTGATGATGCCACGACGGCACATTCCTGATGGTGTCGCACAAAGCGATGCCGTAGAGCAGCGACGCGCGGTCGGTGACCAGCACGTCGTGAGGCGTGTAATGGCGATTGCCGGCGTCGTCGCGCAGCGAGCGGTGCAGGTTGTCGTATCCCACTCCTTGCGCCGAGTAATAGGTGCCAAGGTCCTGAATTATCGTCGCTCCCGATACCACAGCGAGCATCTGCATCCCCCGGCACAGCCCTAACACCGGGATGTCGTGGTCGAGGCAGTAGGCCATGGTGAGATATTCCGACACGTCGCGGGTGGCGTTGCAGTCGTCGCCTGCCATTCCATGCCACGGCTGTGGCTCACGAAACAGGGTGGAACTGATGTCGTTGCCGCCGAGGAACACCACAGCGTCGATGCCCTGCATGAGTGAGTCGATGGCGGTGCCACGGTAGGTGTCGTGCTTCACAACGTCGGCATAGTGTTTCAACAGCACGCCATCCTTGTCGAGGCACTTGCTGCTGAGCACTGCGCCGTCGTAGTCGAGTGTGGCGGGTCGCATCTGCGGCAAGACGACAGCCTCGCCCCCGGCAAGCTCTATGG
>CALAVD010000217.1 GCA_937892085.1 uncultured Prevotellaceae bacterium | reverse complement strand
TGAGCACCTAACGCCATTCTGCATTATGGAGGTTTTTCGGTTCAGCCGCAAAAAGATTGTAGCAACAGCCTCCGATGTTACTACCTTACACATTCTTTTACAGGTGTGCCAAAATTTATTGAAAAATTTCATAGTCGCAATCTTTGTGCCAAG
Source organism: uncultured Prevotellaceae bacterium (assembly GCA_937892085.1). Classification (GTDB taxonomy): domain Bacteria; phylum Bacteroidota; class Bacteroidia; order Bacteroidales; family Muribaculaceae; genus Sodaliphilus. The sequence goes on along the minus strand of CALAVD010000217.1, from coordinate 1,456 downwards.
TGTTTTCGGTGGTTTGAAATCTTTTTGCTAACTTTGCCCTCAGATATGGATTGCAGAGTGGAAATACCTGCGGTGCTTGACCGCCGAGTGACGTTGCCGCCATCGAAGAGCATCGCCGTCAGGGTGTTGGTAATCAATGCGCTGGTTGGTGGGTCGTGGAACGTGGAACGTGGAACGAGAAAAGAGGAACGCCTCTCAGCTATCGACGACATTGACGTGATGGCACAGGCACTGGCGAGCGATAGCGACTGCATCGACGTGGGGGGCACCGGCACGGCGATGCGCTTCCTCACGGCCTATTTCGCGTGCCAAGAGGGTCGCACGGTGACTCTCGACGGCAGCGGGCGCATGCGGCAGCGGCCCATCGGTCCTCTCGTCGATGCCCTGCGGCAGATGGGTGCGAGCATCGACTACTTAGGCAACGAGGGCTTCCCTCCGCTCAAGATTGAGGGGCGGCAGCTGCGTGGCGGCTCGCTCACGATGCGTGGCGACGTGAGCAGCCAGTTTGTCTCGGCTCTGCTGATGATAGCTCCGGTGGTGGGCGGCATCACGTTAACCCTCGATGGCGCCATCGTGTCGCGCCCCTACATCGACATGACCCTCGCCTTGCTGCGCCGCCACGGCATTGAGGCACGCATTATTGCGACAGATAATAAAAAGACTACTGGTTTTTCTGATAAATTTGATTTTTCTCAACACACCGAAATTGTTGTCAACCAACAAAAATATAAATCAGAAAATTCAGAGAACTCAGGTGTTTATTATGATATTGAAGGCGACTGGAGCGCCGCGAGCTACTGGTTTGCCCTCAAAGCCCTGCTGCCGCAGTCGCGCATCGTGCTGTCGCCACTCACCGAGCACAGCATCCAGGGCGACCGCGCCATAGTAGAGATAATGGCACCCTTAGGAGTGACAGCGCGGTTTTTAGATGGTGGTGAGGTGCTGTTGTCTTCGCACATTGCTCACCCTGACACTGCCTATTGCCGCGACATGGCGGCGACGCCCGACTTGGTGCCCACGCTCGCCGTGACGCTGTGCTTGCTCAGGGTGCCGTTCACGCTCACCGGTGTCGCCACGCTGCGCCTCAAGGAGAGCGACCGCCTCATGGCTCTGCGTGAGGAGCTTGTCAAGTTGGGCTACGCTATTGAGGTGGACGACAACAGCCTGAGCTACGACGGCAACCACGAGGCGCCACAGGGTGGGGTAGTGCTCGACCCGCATGGCGACCACCGCATGGCGATGGCTCTGAGCCTCGCCGCCACCCGCCACCCCGGCATCACAATAAAAGATGCCGAAGTGGTTACAAAATCCTACCCTCAATGGTGGAAGGAATTAATCAATGCACAATGCACAATGCACAATTCATAATGCATAATTCATAATGCACAATTCATAATGCACAATGCACAATGCACAATTCATAATGCACAATTCATAATGCACAATGCACAATTCA
>CALAVD010000216.1 GCA_937892085.1 uncultured Prevotellaceae bacterium | reverse complement strand
GTTCTTGCTTGCGCTCGTTGCGGTTATTCTCGCGCTCGCGGCGTTTGCGGGCCTCCTCTTTGTTGCGAATGATATTCTTCTTGATGTCTTGCAACAGCACGTCTTCGCCAATTCCTAACTGGATGCTGCACTCCTTGGCATATATCGAGCGGGTGATGGCGTCGGGGATTACCGAGATTGACTTCACCACATCGCCAATGACGGCGGCACGCCTGATGGGGTCGCGCTCGGTGCCTTCGAGCAAGATTTTCACCTTGAAGCTGATGAAGTCGGTCTCGTTGTCGGCAATATACTGCTTTAGTTCGTTAGAACTATGGGTGCGGGCAAAGCTGTCGGGGTCTTCGCCCTCGGGCAGCAGCAGCACCTTGATGTTCAGCCCCTCGGCGAGCAGCATGTCGATGCCTCGCAGCGAGGCTTTGATGCCTGCCGAGTCGCCGTCGTAGAGCACTGTCACGTTCTTGGTGAAGCGGTGGATGGCTCTGATTTGTCCCTCGGTCAATGAGGTGCCGCTCGATGCCACCACGTTCTCGATGCCTGCTTGGTGCATTGAGATGACATCGGTGTAACCCTCCACGAGGAAGCATTTGTCCTCTTTGACGATGGCTCGCTTCGACTGGAACAGGCCGTAAAGCTCGCGGTTCTTGACATAGACTGTCGATTCGGGAGAGTTGAAGTATTTGGCTATGTCTTTGGTCTTCTTGAGGGTGCGACCGCCAAAGGCGATAATCTTGCCGGCGATGTTCATCACAGGGAACATCACGCGGCCATGGAAGCGGTCGAAGCCTCCGCCGCGGCGGTCGTCGATGCACAGACCCACGTTGAACAAGTGCTGCTTGTTGTAACCCTTGCCTGTAGCGGCAGTGTAGAGCGCCTTACTGTTCTCTGGCGAGTAGCCAAGTCTGAACTTCTTGATTGTGGCATCGTTCATGCCTCGCTCATAGAAGTAGCTCAAGCCAATGTTCTTGCCTTCGGTAGTGTTGTGGAGCTGATCTTCGAACCATTGTGCCGCAAAGTCGTTGATCACGAGCATGCTCTCGCGCTCGGTTTGGGCTGCCTTCTCCTCGTTGGTAAGCTCTTTCTCGTGAACCTCGATGTTGTATTTCTTGGCAAGGTAGCGCAGTGCCTCGACGTAGGTCATCTGCTCGTGCTCCATGACGAAGTTCACGGGGCTGCCGCCCTTGCCGCACCCGAAGCAGTGGCATATCTGCTTGGCTGGCGACACCATGAACGACGGCGTCTTCTCATCGTGAAACGGGCACAGGCCTTTGAAGTTCGCACCACTGCGGCGCAAACTCACAAAATCGCTCACCACGTCAACAATATCGGCAGTGTCGAGTATCCTATCAACGGTCTCCCTGTCAATCATGACCACAAAGTTACGTCAAATTCTTAAAACCATAACAAATAGAACCACAAAATTTCACTAAATTACTCTAATTATGTCAAACGATAAAAAACGACTAATAACTAACCATAGTTTTTAATCGTTTTTTAATCGTCTGAGATTTTTTTTTGATTTAGTTTTGTAATGTTGAGAATTTGTTTTATCTTTGCAACGGCAAGCAGAGGCTTGCGACACATCGAGGATTTTTAAGAAGCGTTATGCTCATCTTGCAAGTGGAAACCTAGGAAATTTTCAGTTGTATGACAAGATGATGGCACAGCGATTCTCCTGCTATAAGCGTGGGGAGGCTTTACCATATTCTTTCATACATAGGTTTTCCTAGGACCTTCACTTGAAGAGATGGCATAGCAGTTCCACGTTTCTTGTTTATTGAAAACGGCTTTTGGGGACTGGGAGCCAAGCAAAACTTTTTTATTCATGAAAAAATTATTATTACTTTTTGCCGCCATGCTCGTGGCAGTGGCAGCAACTAACGCTCAAACCCCAACCGCCACGCTCTCGCACGAGGGCAACGTCAAGTGCTTCTATGGAGCCGATGCGTTAAAGGATGCCGTGGATGCCGCAACCGATGGCGATGACATCACTCTCTCAAGTGGCGTTTTTAATGCCATAACTATTACCAAAGCTGTGAACATTAAAGGTGCAGGCATGGTAGCTGACACTATCAACAATGTGGAGAAAACTGTCGTTAAAAAAGGATCTGGCACCTACGATTATTTCTATGTTAGGAAAGACAATGTAAACATCTCTGGTATTTATTTTACTGCTCAGGTCAATTTGGATTCTACCAATATAAAGCTAAATAAATGCACTATCACAGATGCTTTATATGTTAAACCTAATAATTCAACAAGATACACTGAGAACTATCTTTATAATTGCAGATGCTTGAGAGCTGTATCTTTAAATAATCCTGGAACAAAGTTAAATGTGGTGAATAGCTTTATTTATGATGCAACAACTTCTTCTACTTCAAATAGTGCAATCAGTTACTACGTGGTCAATTCAATTATAGGGAGTCATGCTGGTAGTGTTAATGGACCTCTTGCTATATATAATTCAACTTTTTATAATAGTATTATATTTAACACTTCAACCGGAACTTATTACATCAATGGCAATTTGCCAAGTTCCAACTTTGTATATTATTGCGTTGGCAAGAATGGTAATGGCACTATATTCGACAACGTGTTAGGCTATGATGATGGTTCAGGGAATTATGTTCCTAACAATACCAATACTGTTGTTAGCGACCTAAGCACAATTTTCAAGACTTTCAATGGCGAGAACTACAATGAATACGAGACTTTTGAATTGACCACTACCGCTGCGAACACCTATCTCGGCAATGACCGCACCCAGGTGGGCATGCATGGTGGCTCGATGCCTTACGACCCATTCCCAAGTCACCCAATTATCACGAAGTTGACTGTTGCCGAGAAGAGCACGCCTGCTGGCAAGCTCAGTGTTGACGTCGAGGTTAAACCTGCTCAATAAAAATGTTCGCTTTATGAGTATGAAAACAAAACGTTTAACTTTGATGCTTGTGATGCTGGCGATGTGGCTTGGTGCGAGTGCCGTGAGCTATAACTACCGATACTGGTACGACCGCAATGAGGACGAAGCCATTACAGGCACGATGAACAGCAACACGCTGCATCTCAACGTTGACGTGAGTGCTCTGGAGAGCACCGTTCACACGTTCAGCATTCAGGTGCAGGATGATAAAGGCGACTGGACTCCGCCCCGCATCGCCTATTTTGCAAAGCTCTCACCCTCCACGCTGAGAGGGTACTACTGGTTTGATGAAGACAGCCTTTTGTCAAACGAGACACCAGTGACCAACGGCATCCTTGAGATTGACGTGGCTGGCCTGAGTGAAGGTGTGCACTCGCTGCACTATGCTGCCATGAGCAGCGACGGCAGCATGACAGGCGTGACAACCCGCTGGTTTGTTCGCGCCCCGTTGCCTGCCGAGGCTCGCTCTATGCGCTGCGCCTGGGCGTTCGACGGTGGAGAGGCGCAGTTCGACACCTGCACCGTGGTTGACGGCAAAGCCATCCACCTCGACCTCGACGTGAGCGGCTTGAGCTACGGCCGCCACCGTGTTGACATCATTATGCTCGACGAGAACGGCAATGCCACTAGTAGTGTGTAACATCTAATCCTTTAGTTTTATCACCGGGTACAGATGCTTGAGTTTAATTCTTGCCTCACCAACCGTGAATTGCCAATCGATGCCTTTTTGGCGGTAATTTCGGTCTCGGCACCATGCCGCTGCCTCTTGTCGAAGAAGTTCCACATCACCAATTCTGCGGTTAAGGCATTCGCGCGAGAATACTGAAAGTTCCACCTCTGCCATATCAAGCCAAGAGCCATGTTTTGGAGTGTGGTGCAACTCAAGTCTTTCCCAAATGCGTCTTGCTTCCTCGGGTTCAAATGTCTCGTACAATGACGATATGTTGTGGGTGTTCAAGTTGTCGCAAACGAGTACGATTTTCTCTGCGTCAGCGAAGTCCTCATCCACAAGTTGCTTGATTTGGTTTGCCCAGTCGCTTTTGCGGCGGTGCTCCAGTATACTGACCCGCCGCCAGCATCCGAGCGGCTCAGTGAACATGAAACCGCAACAAGTTCCGTTCCTCACATATTCGTGGTCCACTTTCTTTGTGTGGTTGTTGGCGGACAATCCAATCGACTCGCGCGAGTCGTAGTGGAGTTCTATCGGTTGCTCGTCCATGCACACCACGGGCCTTTTGGGATTGTAGGGGCGAGAGTACACTTCAAGCACATCCTCCATGTGGGCCACAAAAGCGGCGTTCTGGTGCGGCGGTATACACCACATCTTCTTCAAGTGAGGCTTAAATTCGTTTTTTTTAGAATGCGCCCCACCTGCACATGTGATATGGAGTCCACTATTTCAAGCTCGACGGCGCGTTCTGATATGAGCCTGAGCGTCCAGCGCCCACGGCCTTCGGGGGGCGCGCCGCAGGCGATGGCAATAATCTTCGCCTCCACATCACCCGTACACTTGGCAGGGACTGGCGGAGTCGCCCGTTTCTTTCGGCGAATGCCCTTGGCCGGGTCTTCCCTGTCGGAATCCTTCCTGTCCAAAAACTTGGCCTTTATGTCATGGACGGCTTGGACGGTGATGCCGAGCATCCGGGCTATCACCACATCTTTCTGACGCTTCCTGTCGCCAGCCTCATTGGCGAGTAGCAACACGTTAGCGCGTCTGATTTCCATCGCACCAGAAACGCCCTTGCTTACTATCTGTTCTAACGACTTGCGCTGCTCATCTGTCAGCGATATTCTCAGTTTCCTGTACTTTGCCATTGTTTTCATTTATATTACAACGGCAAAGGTACAACAAATATTTCAAATATCAAAGTTTTAGATGTAACAAAATACTAGCGACGTGATGAGCTACTTCCTCGTCGTGGAGCCTGACCCATGCGACGTGAATCGTGATGGCGAAGTCACTGCTGCCGACATCACCGCTCTGTACGACTACCTGCTCATTGGCGACATGACCTACTACGAGACCTCTGATGTGACAGGCGACGGTGAAGTCACTTCCACCGACATTACCGCAATCTACAACCGGTTATTGGGTGTAGAATAAATTTTTTTAAAAAAGTCACGTCATGAATTATCCCCTGTACCGGCAAGGCGCAGGGGATGATTTGATTTATTTTAGTGGTCAGTAAAAAACTATTTAATCAGGTTACCGAGGATGTCGCGGGTGATGGTTCTTGTGGCGGCGCTGGTGGCGTTCTTGACGATTTTGCCAGTTGCCGAAGTCGAACTCTTGCGCTCTTTCTTGCCGGTGATAGTGTTAGAGAGCTTGGTGCCGAGGATGGTGGCGATGGTCGCTGTGACGGCAGTAACAATAGCTTTCCACACTTTGCTCCAGAAACCAGGTTTGCTTTTCTTCTTAGCCTCCTCTTTTGCCAGTTTCTCGGCCTCTTTAGCCTCCTTTGCGGCTTGCTTCTCGGCTTCGGCTTTGGCGGCAGCCTCCTCAGCCTCTTTAGCTTCCTTCTCGCTCTCGGCGAGTAGCACCTCGAAGGCGCTCTCACGGTCTACGGGC
>CALAVD010000215.1 GCA_937892085.1 uncultured Prevotellaceae bacterium | reverse complement strand
GAAATGACGCACTGCGTGGTGAGGTTGCCGTCCTCGATCTGGAGATAATTGACAGTCTTGACAACGTTTCCGAAAGCCTCGTCGCGGGCAATTTCTAATTTATAAGTCTCGGCACCCACATCGGTAATGAGGAACTTGAAGTTGTCGTTAATCTCGGCACCATTCTCGGGATAGAGAAGCGTGGCTTGTGGAGCAAGGTCGCGTTGCAAAGTCATGAACGACGCCACGTCGCTCGCCTTGTCAAATTTGCCAGTCTCAATGGTTATCACGCGCCAGTAGTATCGTGTGGCAGAGGTGAAGCTGCTCAGGTCAAGGGTGACATGGTTCTCGGTAATACCATTTTGACGAATGAGCACATTATTGAAATTCTCGTCGCTGGCGACTTCAATCTTGAAGGTGGCACCATCAACGGCAGTCCACGCAAAATCCTGTGACCACTGCACCACAGCATCGCCAACGGGTGACAGCAGCGTCACCTGCTGCGCTTCGCCAGCAGGAGCATTGAGGTAAGCCGGAGTATATTCAAAGTTATAGCCATCCACGCTCGAGACGGCAAACCAGTAGCCAGTCATATAGTCGCTGGCAAGGGTTACACTGCTGCTGTAGGTCACCGCCATGAGGTAGTCGCTCTTGATGCCCTCAAACTGCTCGCTCGTGATGGTGCTCACGTCAACGCTGGTGGGAATGGCATAGACGGCATATTTCACTAACTCGCCATCCACAGGGTTCCAAGAGAGGGTGTTGCCGTTCAAGGCAAGATTCTCAGGCGTGTCGAGATTGTCTTTGGGTTTCCACTCAAGTGCCGGAGGCAACGCTTTCTTTGGGAAGATGGTGCTCACCAGATAGTTGCCGAGTCCTGTCATGCGAGGACCGTTGATGTAGCGCGAGGAGTAGAAGTTCACGCCAGGGGCGTTGTTTTCGGTATATTGGCGGCTAAGCATCACCTGTGCCACGATTTCCTCCCAGTTAGCCTGGGTATTGCCGTCGCTGTCCATGAAGTAGATGTTCTGGCTGGCATAGTGGTGACGCCCATAGTGCTTGGCGATGTAGCTCCACCACTGGGTCAAGGGACCGAAGGGGTTGGTCGAGTGGTTGCGCTTCCAGTAGAGCTGGGGTGAGATATAGTCGATGGTTCCCTCCTCGAGCCATGCTAATGGGTCGCTGAAGAGCGACGTGTATTGCCAGTCGCTACCTGTGGGGCAAGGAGTAACGCCATGCTGCGACGCACTGGTCGCTGCTGTGCCCGCCACACCCGCGGGGCCTATCGCAAAGCGCACCTGAGGCTTCACGAGCTGAACCATGTTAAACACGTCGGCAACCATCTGGTTCACCTGAGCACGGCGCCAGTTGGCGAAGCTCAGCGTGCTGCCGCTGTTGCGCCACAGCTGGTAGTCGGCGGCGGTGCTATTGGCAGGGATGCCACTGGGATAGAAATAGTCGTCGAAGATGATGCCGTCGATGTCGTAGTTCTCAATCATCTCGCGGCACACGTTCACAATGCGCTCACGCGACTCAGGCAAGCCAGGGTTAAGAACGGTGGTAGTTGTGCCACTACTATTGGTGTAGGTAAGCAGAATGCCCGAGTCGCGCAATGCCTGGTCTTGTGCGGTGTTCCATGTGTTAGGACCGCCGTTGGCATAGCGGTAAGGGTTGACCCATGCGTGGCACTCAATGCCGCGCTTGTGACACTCCTCCACGGCAAACGCCAAAGGATCCCAACCGGGGTTGGTGCCGCGAGAGCCTGTCAAGTAGCTTGACCATGGCTCATAGCTCGATTGATACATGGCGTCGCACATCGAGCGCACCTGTATGCACACCGCATTCATGTTAGTGCCGGCAAAGCCGTCGAGATAGTCAATCAACGTCTGTTTCTGACGTGCTATCACGCTCGCTCCCGTGCCTCGCTCGCTGGGCCAGTCGATGTTAGACACGGTAGCCAGCCATGCAGCGCGCATCTCACGTTTCTGCTCCTCGCCACCCATCTGAGGCACCATTAGCGCCATCGCAGCAATTAAAAATATCAATTTTTTTACCATTTCGGCTTAATTTTAATAGGTTATCTTTCATTTATGGCGCAAAGATATAATATTTAATTATAAATTTATACTCTTAATCATTAAAAAATGTAAAACCATTTACCGTGTAAGTTTTTGTTGAATGATTGTGGGGATTGGGAGAAAAAAACACTTCCAAAATGTTAGTTATTGAGTTAATATTTGCACAATTAATTTAATTTCTTTACATTTGCACAATAAAAATCAACAACCAGGAAAATGAAAAAGATTATTTTCGCATTAATGCTCTTAATTGTAGCGACGATAGGATATAATGCTGGTGCCATCACTGGCGACGTGAATGATGACGGAGTGGTAACGGCCGCCGACATTACAGCGCTTTATAACTACCTCCTCAACAACGACGACAGCGACCTCGTCTATGGCGACCAAAACGGCGACGGGGAAATCACTGCCGCCGACGTAACACAGGTATATAACGTCCTTCTTAATGGCGACCCCGACCCAGGTCTGCCCGATTTCACCGTAAACGTGGTGTATAACGGCGACGAAGCCACTGTCACCGTAGCCAAGAACATATCGAGCCAAATGACCGTAGTTGTCGATGGCGCACACGTCAATATCGTGGCCAATCCAGCGCTGCAAGACTCCATTTTCTACAACCTTAGCGGCTCGACCTCTAACGGCTCGTTCTATATGGACGGTGACTACAAGTGCTATGTGAACCTCACCGACCTCACCATCCACAACCCCGACAGCGCTGCCATCAACATCGACAACGGCAAGCGCATCGACGTAACCCTCAACGGCACCAACACCCTGACCGACGCTACCGGTGGAGCACAGAAGGCATGCTGCTTCATCAACGGTCACGTGGTGATTGACGGCACAGGAACACTCACCATCACCGGCAACAGCAAGCACGCCTACTTCAGCGACGAATACACCCGCATCACCAGCGGCACCATCACCGTTCTGAACTCGGTGAGCGACGGTTTCCACATCAACCAGTACTTCCAGATGGACGGCGGCAATGTCACTATCAACACCACTGGTGGCGATGGTGTGGACGTGGGAATGACCAAAGACGCCACCGACTCCAAGAACGGCGAGTTTATCATGAATGGCGGCACGCTCAACGTCACCACTACCGCCGATGCCGTGAAGGGCATCAAGTGCGAATCGATAATGACAATCGCCGGCGGAACGATTACTTCCACCACAAGCGGCAACGCCATTTATGACCCCACTAAGCTCGATATCAGCAGTTGCGCGGCTATCAAGTGCGACAGCACTTTCAACATGAACAATGGCACCATCTACCTCACCAGCACAGGGCGTGGTGGCAAGGGTCTCAACTCCGACGGCAGCGTGAACATAAGCGGTGGCACATTCACCGCCATCACCACAGGCAACGTGTATGAATACTCCTCTACTCTCGACACCAAAGCCGGTGGCGTGAAAGCCGATGGCTCTATCACCATCAGCGGCGGCACCGTGCGGGTGGCAGCCAGCAGGGACGATGCGCGCGCCTTCAACGGCCAGTGCGGGTTCTTTACCAACGGAGGCTACATCCTGGGCATTGGCGGTAAGTCCTCGACAGTGAGTGCCGGCTACACCCAGAAGTACAAGTACCTGCGTAACCAGGTGATAACTGGCGGCACCACCTACACCTGCGAGGGAGTGTCGTTTGAGATTCCATCAATCTACACCAATGCCGCAGCACTGGTCGTAGTCTCCACACCTAATCTACAATAGTATCTACTTTAAAAAAATAAAAACAACGAATTAAACTAATTTCAACGAATTTTTATTTTATTGATAATAAATTTGTTATGTTTGTCTTCTTTTGTTGTTTTTGTTTGAGTTTACCCTCACTGCCACTTTTTAAAGTGGACTCTTTTATCTAATCACACATGCGCAAAGGTAACTCCATGTAATGCTGTAATGCCATATTAAAAGACTGCTGCGCTTGGGTGGTTATATGCACACTAATTGAACGAATTTAAACGAATGGCTGCGCCGCTAACTTGCAAACCACAAATTAAACAAATTAAACAAATGGCTGCGCTTGGGTGGTTATTTGCACACTAATTGAACGAATGATTACTTACTAAGGCTGCGCCGCATCCATGCTGGAAAGACATAAACAAATGACACAAAAATGGTGACAAAAAACAAATAAAAAAGCCCTGATGTTTTCAGGGCTAATTGGTTAATATGGCATAATCACTCCATGGGTTTGATAACACTCTCAATATAGGCTATCTCATCGTCACTCATATTATATAATATCATAGTTGATGACAGACTCAAGATTTTTCTTAAATTCATTTTCATCGCCCTTGTTGTAGAATGGTACGCCTGTTATGTGGTAGTTGTCGCTATCAATCTCAAGGGTCATGCCTTTGGTTTGAAGTTCTTTGAGGAAGTCTTCTTTCCATTGGTCCTTGCCTTTAAGATGTGCGCCCTTTGGCTCGATAAATATTTGATAGACAAAGTGCTCATCGTCTTTTTTGCGCAGATATAGCAGAAAGTCGGGTTCAAAGGTGCGACCCTCTGTGTCGATGATTTTCACGACTTTTTCATTGCGGATAATATAGATATCCTCATATTTTTGAGAGAATATCTCAAATCGGCGAGCAAACAATTCTATAAAGGAACGTTCCTCGCTTGTGCCGTAGTTGGCATTGTAAGCGTACCAATTTTTATCTGCAAGGAATGTTATTTGCCCTTCCTCGCGTTCCGGGTCTTTTGGGAACGTTATTTGTTTGTCGGTGAAAATGCGGTGAAGGTATTCGTAGAAGAAATCCGAGCCTTCGTATTCTACTATGTGTGACTTGATTTCGTTCTCAATCGCCATGAGCAGTTGCTGCACGGCATGAAGATAGTCGGAATTTGTTATATGTGAAATTCTTTCCCTGCTGCCCTTAAACGTGATTTCATATTCGCCCATATATTCCTTGTCCTCAATGAAGTTTCGCATCGATTTCAAATTGGGGAAAAATTTGGTGAGGTTGTCAAATCGGTAGAATGGAAAGGTTGTCAACGCATAGCGAATAATATGGTAGGGAATATTCGCCAAAGCGATGTCACGGCTTTCGGTGGTAACGGATTTGATCTCGGCTTCATCAAAAGCACTGATAGACTGGCTGTGAAGTTCTGACAAAGAGAATACGATGTTGGTTTTCTTGACCTGTAAGTCAGTCAACGACTTCACGCCGCTATAACTCTTGGGCACTTTTTTGTTGAATACGACACGAGCTGTGCGGAAAAACTCGGTTTTCTTAAACTCATCTTTGAGCCGCAGAACTTTGGTCACCGAAGTTTCGTCGCTCATGCCCACCTCGACAAGTGCTTTCTTGATTTCTGCCACATAACGGCTGTCACCGATGATGTGGTAGTATAGCGTTTCAAGAATACGCAAGGGATTGGCTTGGTCGTTGTCATACTTTCGCATAAACAATTCCTGGTCGGGCGTTACTTGGAATGGGAAGTAACGAGCACCACGCCCGATAAGTTGTGCTTCGGCGCGTGTGGTCTTGCCGATTTTTCCTTTGCTCTCCTCATTGCGGTCGTCATACATACGCACGATGTCGAAAAGGTTGAGAACGTCCCAGCCACGGTCAAGCTTGTTCACAGCAAAGACGGCACGAATGGGATTGTTCTCATCTTCAAGCGAGTTGAGAAGCATTTGGTTCTTTTCTTTCTCGGCATCGTTGTTTGCGCTGATGCAGTTCTCCACCTTGAAGTTTTCTTGTGTGCGCTTGACGATTTCAGCCGTTGTGATGTTGCAAGAGTCAAAGTAAGCAAACGCTTGTTTTATAACTTTATCAATATAGTCAGTGTTGCGCAGAGCGTCAATGTCTGTAACTGTAAGCTCCTCTATCCATTGATGGAACAACGCTTTATTGCGCTCACTCTCGGCAATGGTTTTCTTTGCCTTGAAAAGGATAACCGGTTTGAGGTTAATGTTATGATGAGCCGCAAGAACTTGGCGATACAGATTCAATATGAGTGCGTGATGCACGCGCCCTTTTGCACCTGATGAGACACGTAGCAACTCAATTTCCTTTGAATAGCGGTCGTGCCGGAACTCTTTCAACTCATACTTGAAAATCGCCTTGTCCTTATATTTAGATTCGATTTCGGGAGTCTCCAAATCCATTGTGGCGGTGAATTCCAGCAGAATATTATTGATATTTTGGCTATGTATGGCTTGAATGGTTTGCTCCCAGTTGCCCTCAGTAGTTAGTTGACTACGTGTTGCTACATTGAAGTTGTCGGCTTCATCGGCGAGCAACACGATGCTGCGGTTTTTGAAATCTTCAAGGGATATGGAGTTTTCCTTTGGGTTCTCCATATCGAGGTGCAACTGTTGTATCGTTGTGAATTTGATGTTGATATTATCGGGGTCGCTCTCATCAAACGACTGCACCTCTTTCACCACCACTTCCTGCGCATCAAAAGTGATGATGTCGTTGAAAACATATTTTGAAGATGCGGGATTAAGGAAGTTGTCTTTAGTTTTTTCAATAATGGTGTTGCTATTGACAAAGAATAAGAAATCACGGTAGCCTTGTGCAAACAAGTATAGCATCAGTCCTGCCATGACGTTAGTCTTGCCGCTGCCGGTAGCCATATTATAGAGCAAATGGTATGGGCGGTTCTGCTTGTCTTCGCGCTCGTCGCGTTCATAGAAATAGATAAAACGAGCGAAAGCCTCAATCTGATAAGGGCGCAACGCAAATTTGGGACGCAAGTTTTCAACAATGAATTTGGGCAAAGTTTTTGAGATTGCTCCAAATTTGCTCGCTGTTGTATAGTCGTTAAAGAGAAATGCCATATCGCCGATACTTATTTGTCATAGAAATCATTGGTGACACGTTTCTCCTCATCGCTTACTTGCAACTCCTCGTCTTTCATGTCGGCGCGGTTCACATAGAGTTGGTTCAAGTCAAGCAAACGGCATAAAGCGGCTTTCTGCTCATCGAGAGAAAGCGACTTGAACTGAACTATGTTTTCCTCAAACTGTTGCATATCGAGACTGAAACGGAAGAACGCACGTTGCTTCATCTTCTCCCATATAGAAAGCAATTGCTCGGTTGTTGCTGCCTCAATTTCTTTGATGAATTGCATGTTTGAGCGTTTCAACTCAACATATACAAAGTCGCCGCCACCGCGCCAATTAAGGTCTTCCGAGACACCACCATCTTCACCTTCTATAACTTTTTTGAGACGTTTTATATTTAACTCAATCTGATGATTAATTTGTTCACAAGCTATGTACTGGCGATTCATCTTGTGACAAACAGCAGCAGTTGTACCACTACCCGAAAAGAAATCAAGCACAATGTCATTTTCAGAAGTGGCGACTTCCAATATAGACCGAATTAGATTCTCGGGTTTTGCATAATCAAATTCATCACGTCCAAATAGGGCAGTAATTTCATTATTACCCTTTTCGTTTTTGCAGTCGTTCAGGAT
>CALAVD010000214.1 GCA_937892085.1 uncultured Prevotellaceae bacterium | reverse complement strand
AGCCCGCGGGCTCGAAAAGTAGGGACTCGACCTCTCTTTACGCGGCTTGTTCCCAACCTCACTCTTTTTCCGGCAAAACCAACTCGAGCGTCCTCTCCGCGTTCATCTTCCTGCAGAGCTCTGCGAACTGCTCGAGAGGGATATCGTGCGCCTGGACCTTGCTGCCGCGCATATTTACGGAGACGGTCCCGGTCTCGGCTTCCTTATCGCCGAGGACGAGCACATACGGATCCTTTAAGACCTTGAACTTCTTGATCTTGTTCTGCATGTTGGCGTCGGTGTAGTCTGCTTCGACCCTCACGCCTGCCGCCTTAAGCACCTGCTCGACCTTCTTCGCGTACTCATTGTGGCTGGTGCGGATAGGCACGAGCGCAACCTGGTAAGGGCACATCCAGAAGGGGAAAGCTCCCTTGAAGTGCTCGACAAGTATTCCTATGAAGCGCTTAAATGATCCGAAGATCGCGCGGTGTATGACGACCGGCATCTTAAGGCTTCCGTCCCTGTCGGCGTAAGTTAGTCCGAAATTGTGGGGCAGCTGGAAATCGAGCTGCACGGTCCCGCACTGCCACTCGCGTCCGAGAGCGTCCTTGATCTGGAGGTCTATCTTCGGGCCGTAGAAAGCACCGTCGCCCTCGTTGATTTCAAAGCCGCCCTCGCCGTACCTCTTAACCAGAATATTTTTCAGCGCGTTTTCGACTTCCAGGCCAAATGTGACGTCGGATTTTTTCTTTTTCGCCATCCTTAAACCTCCTTACAAAGCGAGCACCTGCATCGCCAAATCGCGGAACGTGTCCATGACTTCCTTCTCACCTTTGTCTCTGGCGTTCAGACCTTCGTAGCCCGCGTAGGCGTTGTAGTTTTTCGACACCGCCGCCCGGTTGGGCACAACGTACATGCGCGAGACGCCGCCATCCGCGATGCGCTCGATAAACGCCTGGATCTCCTTATCGAGGTTCTGGTTTTTGTTGAAGGCAAAGAGAAATTCCACGCCGTCGCAGCCTGTGGCGTTGAGTGCCACCTGCTTGAAGTCGATGTGGAACTGCAGGTTTTTCATCCCTAAGTTCTGCGCCAACGGGAGCGCTCGGGCGGCAAAGTCGCCAGCTGCCTTCTTGCGGTTTGCGCTGATTTCCTGCGCCAACTGCAATGCCTCACCGCGTTGGCTCTCAAGCAATTCCTGCAACTCCGTGATACGCTCCTCGCTACTGCCGATAGCGGTAAGGCGGTGCTCATAAACCTGTTGCAGCTTTATCAGCTCGTTGACCGACTTCACGTTGTGCTTGCGCTCGAGCGAATAGATTGCGTTAAGCCGTTCCTCCACCTGCTGCAAGGCGGCAGGGTCGCTGTTGAGGTCTTCTTCTATGGCACTCACGCTTTGGGCGATATCCTTCAGGTCGATGAGTGCGCTGCTCACCCGCTCGCTCATGCCGGCAATCTCGTCGAGGTTCTCCTCGGCGGCGGCAAGGGTGTTGCGCACTTCCTGCAGCCGGTCGAGCACTGAATTGTCCTCGCTGTTGAGGGTATTAATCACCTTCCACAGGTCTTCTTTTAGGCTTGAGGCGTTAGCAAGGCGCCGTTGCTGCTGCTCCAGCTCCTCATCCTCGTCGGGATGGAGGTTCGTTTCTTGCAACTGGCTGAGCTGGAAGCGCAAGTAGTCCTCCTCGCTGCGGTTGCGGTCGTAGTTGTCGCGCAACTCGTGCAGCAAGCGCTCGGTGGCCTTATACTCGTTGTAACGCTTGTAATATTCGTCTAATTTATCATCATGACCAGCGATGTTGTCGAGAATCGAGAGCTGGAACGCTGGCCTTGAGAGCAACATATTACTATGCTGCGAGTGGATATCGACGAGGCGCGTCGTCAGCTCCCTGAGGGTGGCGAGCCCCACCACGCCGTCGTTGACAAACGCCCGTGAGCGCCCGTTAGGGTTAATCTCGCGGCGCACTATCAGTTCGCCGTCATAGTAGTCGAGGTCGTTGTCTGTGAAGAAAAATTCGAGGGTGCGGTCCTCGATGTCGAAAGTTGCCTCAACCACCGTCTTGCGCTCACGGTCTCTAATCGACGAGGAGTCGGCACGCTCGCCAAGGATTAGCGACAGCGCTCCAAGAATGATTGATTTTCCCGCTCCTGTCTCGCCAGTGATGATAGTGAGTCCCTGCTCAAAGTCTATCTCAAGCCGGTCGATAAGGGCATAGTTAGATATAGATAATCGTTTCAACATAATTTAGCTGACAAGAAAACGAGTAAACAAGTAAACAAGAAAACAAGCTGACAAGTAGACGAGTAAACAAGCCAATAGCAATCGTCGCTCACAATCTTAACCCTTAACACTTAACTCTCAACACTCAACACTCAACACTCAACACTCAAAACTCAAAACTCAAAACTTAACACTTAACACTTAACCCTCACCTCTAAACTGTGAACTATGAACTATCATCAGTTATTCTCAGTTTTCTTGATTTTGTTCAGGCGTTCGGTCTCTGTGGGATAGAGAGGATACAACAGCTCATACACTTTCTCCTTCTCGGTGCTGTTAGCCTTAGAATAGATGTTCACGAGCTCGTCCATCTTGGCGTCTTTAAACATCGACAGGCATACCGACATCGGCGCCACGTCGTAGATAGACTTCAGCGTCTCCATCTGCTGGGTGACAGTGGCGCGCCCCTTGTCAACGCTGGTCACCATCTGGTCGAGACCCAGGCGGTGGTAGTTGTAGAACACCTCTCGGATGGCAGAGGTCTGCTTGTCGGTGTAAGCACTCAAAATCGCGCTGCGGTTCTTGGAGTCCTCAAAAGCCTTCCAGCCCATCTCGCCACTGCTCTGCGCCATGCGCACGATATTGGCAAGCTTCTCGTAGTAGGGGTCGCCTCCGTTAAGGGCAAACGAATCAAAGTCCAGGGCTATCACAAACAGGGCATAGAAGTTAAGAATCGCCGTTAGGTTGCTCTGCATCTCCTGCTCGTTATACACAAGCTGCTCGTTGTTGTCGTAGGTAAATTCCACGCGGGTGTCCTTGAAGTTGATAAGAGTAGTGGTGTAACTACTGTTATACACTGGGCGCGAACTCTGAATCTGTAGGTCGCCCTTCATCAAGCCGCTCGACTCGTCATATTCGGCGACGGTCAAGAACATCTTGCACTCAATTTTCTCGTTGGCGGCAAACTGCGCATCGGTCCACACCGTGGTGTTGAGATACTCGTTGACAGCCTCCTTGAGAGTGTTGAAGATATCCTTGTTGGCATTCTTCACCTTCTTGGAATCGACATCAAATGTGCAATTAAGCTCCTGTGCGCTTGCCCCGAAGCAGCACAGCGCCGCCATCGCTGCAAGCAGTATATTCCTAAGTCTTCTCATCTTAATAATGTTATTATTATAATTAAACGTATATGCCCAAAAAAAATTGCCCAAAAGAGGCTGTCTTTTGAGCAAAACAAATATCATGATGCTTACACTATCGCGGCAATATCTGCTCAAAAGAGTTGTCGTCATAGAAAATCATAATGTTCACAATACGGCGGCCGTGAGAAGAAGGAGTGGGGGATGAGCCGCCGTTGCGCGCAATATTTTGAAGCGCATTCGAGAGTGCCATAGCGCCGCTGTTGCCTCGCCCAGAGTCGTCGTCAAAACTGATGGTAGAAGGCTGGCGCGAGGAGCCAGAGGAAGAATTATGCGGTGTCGCCATGCCTGTGAACAGACTTCCTGCTTGTGGAGTTTTGGACAAGTTTTGTGATGCGCCATCGGCCGACGAAATAGCGGCTCCAGAAACGAACATTTCGCCGTCGCCAAACATAAGCCACATAATATTCAACGCAGGATAGGCTGCGTGAATCTTTGAGATTACCTCATCGCTAACTTTCTTGTTGCGTCCATTGAGCAACTGCGAGAGAGTGGGTCGGGGTATCTCACAGGTGTCGGCAAACTGTGAATTAGAAATGCCATTCTGTTCTAAAAAGCGTTTTAAGCGCGAAATAATGTCCATTTTGCTATTAACAATTATAAATTTATTCGTTTGCAAATTTACAACCACCTGTTGAGAAATCCAAATTTTTAAACCTAAATCTTCAAATTTGCATTTTTTATTTCAAAAATCTGCGTTCAAAATCCTAATTTCACGGCAATCCAGTATATATTAAAGCATCACTTTAGTGATTGCTATATTACCCCCCATTGTGTCAGCGTGTTATAACCGCAAAAACACACACAATCGCGACTTTTAGGCACAAACCGCCCAATTTCGTGGAGGAACACTATGCCTTGGTGTGGCTATTCTTCTGATTTGCAGTTGATTACATAAAATGTGAATATCTGTTAATCGTAAATTTATTTCGATTTGCAAACTTTAATAATGCAAATTCACAAATCAACATGCTGGCATGATGGCAAAATTCGGGTTTCGGATTGCAGAATTTCCTGTTTTTGTTTGCAAAGCCGCCACCCCACCCTTCGATTAACGTTGGTAAACCACAGGTGGTAAAGTTACCATTTTGGCGAAAAATCGAGATTTTTTGCGATAAACAGCAAGGATGTCCGAGAATTGTCCGGATTTTAAATTCTCAACCACTTATTTTTAGCACTTCTACCCTATTTCAATCACCGCAAACCACCGATTTACAGAGAGTTTGCGGCAGCAAACAAACCCATGCGCCACGCCAGCAAAATTGCGCCAAAAAAACGCAAAAACCACCCTTTTGCCCCCTTTTTTGACCCCAAAACTGCCGTTACCATTACAAATTATAACCACAAACAGAGTTTCAACCGACTTTTTTAGCATTTTCTGGCTCAATTCAAGATAGCCTACCACATATCTGCTCACGGCCGAGGACAGAAAGATTATGATTCTGGAGACCCAAAATTCCACATCCACGTCAGCCCCCTCCATCGCCCTATCCCACCCCATCATTTTCCTGACACCAATCACGGGCACGGTGAATCGCACGCGATTCTCACCGAGTTATTTTTTTAGGCAAATAGGAAAAAATACGACTTTTGGACCAGCCATTTTTATCAAACAATTAAAAACAATTCCGAGTCTCTGCATAATCCTGTGTTTAATGTTGATAGCTAACGAGCGTCGAAGACGCAGAATGCATCGGAGATGCTATTCGTCGCAAAAGACCATGCAAGAGGGTCGAAGACCCTTAGATCGGAAGAGCGTCGTGTAGGGAA
>CALAVD010000213.1 GCA_937892085.1 uncultured Prevotellaceae bacterium | reverse complement strand
AATCCCCAATCCCCAATCCCCATGTAAATTAAATAAATTTCCTATGAATTATTTACAAAATAATAAAAAATAAATTTTTACTAAATATAATATTAATATTTTTATTTATTTGGATAATGGATGATAAAATAAATCTTGAGGAAGATATTGATAATAAAATTAATAATCGAAATGAAATTGAAGAACAAAATTATTTTACATTTTCAAATCGAATTAAAGATATGAAAATAATTCTTCGAAATCAAATTGAAGTTTCATTGAAAGATATTATAGAATTAGCTAATATTTCTAATAAAAGAATAACAAGTTATTTATATGGTAATAAAGATTTTCCTCTTATAATTACAGATATTAGTAATATGTATTTTAGCTTTAATTTTTGTGGTATCAAAGGAATAAATATTTTCAGATATCCAATTTATTATAAGCATTCAAATGGGGATATTTATGATTTTGTATCTGGAGAACAATTTAATAAATTTTTAAAAAAATTTACTTATCCATTTATTAAATGTCACACTTGCAAAGGATTAAAACAAAAAACTACAGCTAATGTTATTAATTTAAATATACATAAAAAACATAATTTTTTAATAATTGAAGGTTATAAATATAAAATATTAAATGCAGATGAAATCAATCAATTTTTTGCCAATAGGCCTACTAATTTTATTAATAAAGAATTTGAAACACCTATTTCTTTTGAAAAAAATTTTAATCATTATTTTAATAAAAATGGAAAACATAAATTAAATGATAAATTTTATGTTTATGATGATAGTAATGACTCTAGATTAACTATAGCTCTAGATATAAAAACAACAGAAAGAAAAGTTATTAATTATTTTGGCGCATCAGGAAAAGGAAAAAGTGTAACTTTAATTGGTGCATTAAAATATAGAGAAAACTTTGAAAAAGTTGGTTCATTATATATTAATTGCAAAACAATTAAAAATTTATTAAGTGAAAATAAAATAAGTATTGTAAAACAAATATTTATTGATGAAATTATATTTTTTAATCCAAATAATTATTTATACTATGAATAATTATTTGGATTACTTTTTGGAACAGCGAATGAACTCTGTTGATGGCGAAGAAATAAAAGGAGCTTTAGAAGCTGTCAGTATAGAGGAGAAAAATTGTCTTGAACTGTTTAAAGTACAGATAAGGCATTGCCAGCAACAATTAGCATTGATTGGTGAGAGAATTGCTGCGGGGTGGCACACTCATGAACTTTTGACCCAAAAACGTGCTTTTGAGGAACAGGAGTTTGTGCTGAATGTTGCAGCGCAAATCCAGCAGTGTTCGTATGAAACCAAAGGAATTCAGAAGTTGCTATATTTTGAAAAGAATGAAAGTAGTAGGGAAAGAATTGCTGTTGATGCTTCTGTGATGATGTATGAATGGTGTGAAGATTTGAATGAACTTACCGGAAAGAAGTATCAAGATATAGCCAAAAGGTTGTTGTCGGAGGCTGCGCTGGCCAAGACCAGAATTGCCAGGAAGAAACTGGCAGATTTCTTTAAACAGGAGTATTGGTGTCCGCTAAACATGTTTTAGTGTCGAATAATACTGGTTTTGGCTACAGACAAGACCCCTTTTAAGAGGCTACAACGGCTGTCCGCTAAAAATTCCGCCCCTCACACGACATAAACTTAACCATGGATGGCTATATTTGCTATTTTGAGGCATATTCTGTCACTTTATATCACCCCAATGGCTACTTACACGTCCAGTACATCGGCTGTCCGAGAAAAATAGTAGTCCCTGAAATCACCAAAGTTTTTAGCGGACACCAATAATAAACTAATGACGTGGTGGGACTGAAATATGTGGTTATGTTATGGCAAGGTCTTGTAGAAATTAACACCTCTCTCATTGATGCTATATACTTTCACAATCTCTTTTCGTTGAGCGGTGTCCGTCTGCCGTCCATCCAACTGAGTTTCTGAAACTCCTGACAGAATATTTCATAGTCTAACTTGCCTTGCTGATACAGATTCCTGAGAAACAATGAATAGAACGATTAACAGTGGCTTATAATATTATTTTAAACGTATTTAAAATGTGTGTCATAATGTTTAGGCTCATAGTATTTCAACGAGAGTTCTCGTATAGGAAGAAGAGCTTGATATTCTTGGAGACTTTTATATTTAATTGGTCTTGGTGTGGTTTCAACACCGACTTTAAATAAGTCTTGGTCCTTTATTAACGAGCCACCTGGCATTGCATACATGACTTCTGCTGGAATTTGAAAAGTATACTTAATAGAAATATTCTTCCCTTGATAATTGTCCCCAAGTCCAAAATGAAATGGTGTATTATATATTCTTTCTATATCTTGAAAATGTTGAGAAACATTTTCTGAGTATATCACAAATGCAATCCCACAATCTTCATATATGCCATATTCAAGCTCTAAAGCATGTTCCAAAATGTACTGCCGAACAGTCTTAGGATTGTTCTTACCAATTTTTGTTTCTATACCGTGAGAGCAAAGAAAGTCGTGAACAGTTATGTCATCAAGAAGATTATCAATAGATTGCATGAGTTCTTTATGCTTTTCTTGCATGAAGCAAATAAACTCACAAAGAGTTTTAAAGAGCCCAATGTTAATAGGTCTATTAACCTCATATGGGGATTTTGAAAACGCATAAAACCATTCCGTTTTCATTATAAAGCCACCTAAAAATCTAGAATATAGAAACCAGTTGCCTCTTTTGACTGTAATCTAAATTTCTTTTCTTTAATTGTTCCATAGCATATCGTTTAGCACTTTCGATTGTGCCTTTATAATCTCGCTGCCTCATAATCCGTGGTCTTAAATCTTTCCACTGTTCTATAGCCGACTTAAAAAGAAATTTTGGATTTGTTTGAAAACGATAGACATTGTTTATAGGCTCTGTCCAATAGTTTATAAAAGAGTCTAAATAGCTTACCTCATATCTATCAGAATATGAGCGAACATCTGTCATAAAATCATCTAATTCATATACATTTCTTTTGCCCCCGGTCAAAAGAAGATTGTTTCCTTTACTGTTTCCATATAACGGTTCACATCTCCTTAGTTTCCCCATGATGTAATGCAGGTGTTGCGCTATCTCATACGGTGTTAGGTAATCTCGTAATGCTTCGTCAACCGCTTGACGTATAAATTGATCTTTTTCCTCTTTACTTTTCTTATCATTTACTGATACCAATTTATGGCATTCTTCACAATATGTGATAAGAGCATTATCGGGATAATCCCAATAATGTAAGCCTTGACGATAGTAGCGATGGTGAACATGTAGTTGTTTGTTCTTACAACCACATAGTTGACACGTCCATTGATCACGTTGTTTTATCTCAGCACTGACCTTTTGCCATTCAAGGCTTTTAATCTCTTCCTTATAATCGTATTGATATGAAGTTTCCATAAATTGTTCTATTGGGGTAAATTCGTTATCCAAACTTTTGAATCATTTCTTTCCTGAACATGGCTAACTCAGCTGTTTTCAGATTTTCTTCTTTAGGGTTTGCCACTAATTTAGCTAATAACTTAACAGCGCATTCAGAGCGGAATCCGTTGCAAAAATACTAAAAAGGAGTCAAAATGAAGCATGAATCGCAGAAAAATTTTATTACTGAGACAAAATAGCTGCAAAATAGCATCGACACAAGGGCACACCCGCCACATGGACATCATTCTTCGTTGCCAGACACGCAGCCTGTTCTCCAAGACAAATGACAAGTCCCTACCCCACCTCCTGCCTCTATACATTATATTATATATAAGTGCACAAGAGATTACGCAACACTCATAAATGCTCCACACAACAACATTCATCACACAGGAATCCAGCAACTTACGGTTCTCGCCGAAGAACATTTCTGCTGCGAATGGGAACCCAAACCATGAACGTCCGCAACAAAAGTTGACGCAACGGCGTTGTTTTTGAAAACAACGCCGTTGTTTATAGAAACATCGCTCATTGTTTTTACAAACAACGCCGTTGCGTCAACTTTCATTGCGGACACGAACCTTTTTGCTGTTCACACCGAGCAAAAAATCTCTGCACACTGGGCGGAGAAGGAATGAAGTGGGAGCACGTTGGCAATGAAGCGAAAATTCTTTGCGTTTGTTCTGGGTTGCAAGGATGCTGATTGATGTTTCGGCTCTGCACAAACGGGCTGAAAAACGACAAAAAAGCACGATTTTCGGCCTCAAAGTATTAAATATGCTGAAAATCTTGTCTTTTTGCCATTTATTTTTTATATCTTTGCAAAAAGTTTTCTTTTCAGATTCTTTCTTACGAAAGCGACTTTGGGTCGATAAGAAGATTGAAAATGGTAGTTAAGGAGTTATCGCTTCGCTCGTCTTTCGGACAGAAGTTAAGCCATTACTGACGTTCTGTATTGGCTTAACTACTTAACTCCTACAAAAAAAATTGTAAAATTAATTATGAAGAAAATCTTAACCTGCCTGTTGGCCATGTTGGGGCTGACATCAGCCTGTGGCGAACAGAAGTACGAAACCCTTGAAGTGAATGCCTTTGCCGAGCAGATACAGAATCCCGCCATCGTACTGCTCGATGTGAGAACAGCCTCGGAGTTTGCCGATGGACATCTTGAAGGGGCAATGAACATAGACGTTAAACAGGGCGATTTCCTGGAAAACGCCAAAAAGCTCCTGCCGAAGGAAAACACGATTGCCGTCTATTGCAGGAGCGGTCGCCGTTCCGCCAATGCCGCCGACAGGTTGACTGCCGAAGGCTACAAGGTGCTGAACCTTCAGGGAGGCATCCTGGCCTGGGAAAAAGCAAAAATGCCGACTGCTACGGACACCTACCAGCTGGATGTCTTTAGAACAAAGAGCGGAAAAATCGTCAAATTCCACGCCCTCATTCATGCCAGTATCAGAATAGAATACGATGGCACGGAAATCGAAATTGACCCCGTGACCAAGTTGGGAGACAGGACAATAGACTATCAGTCCATGCCCAAAGCCGACTACATATTTGTGACCCACGAACACGGAGACCACTTCGACCAGCAGGCAATCAAGCAGCTGACGGCTGAAACCACAAGCCTGATTACCAACAAGCGGTGTGCCGACGTGCTGGGTTATGGCAATGTGATGGGCAATGGAGACAAGATACAGCTGGCCGACGACTTCACGGTTGAGGCAGTCCCTGCATACAATACAACAGAAGGACACCTTCAGTTTCACCCCAAGGGACGCGACAACGGCTTCATCCTTACCATTGACGGACTAAGAATCTATATTGCAGGCGATACAGAAGACATCCCCGAAATGTCAGCCCTGAAGGACATCGACGTGGCCTTCATGCCCTGCAACCAGCCCTACACCATGACGACCGACCAACTGGTGAAAGCAGCAAAGCAGGTGAAGCCCAAAGTGCTGTTCCCCTATCACTATGGGCAGACCCGCATGGCCGATATTTCCGACCAATTAAAGAATGAAAACATCGAGGTGCGGATTAGGCACTACGAATGAAATGTACGTAACTCATTTTCTTATTTCTTCCAAGCATTTACAACTTCGCCGATGTACATGGAGTGCAGGCCTGCGGGGAAGTTCTGGTACATGCTTTTGGGTGCATCGCTCTTGAAATATTGGGGGTCGAAGGGGGCTGCATACATGATTTGACACTCTATCACCATTTCGGCCTCGGTGTAGTAGGGTGTGCCGTTGGCTGTATAGGCTGTGTGCAGACCAAGGGCTTGGGCTTTGTCGCCGTCACGTCCGCTTTTATGCCCCATATAGTTCAAAACGTTGCTGTGGGCTACATCGAAGGTCATCACGGTGAAGTATTGCGCTTTGTCCATGAATTCCTTGGTGTAGCGTTTTTCTGCCACATAGACGGTCAGGGCTGTGCGCCCCCAGAGTGTCCCGATTCCGCCCCATCCAATCGTCATGGCATTGCTTTTCTCCTTGTCGCCTGCCGCAAGGAGTTCGGCATCGTGAAACCATTGGAAACCATTTTCCGTGAAGTCTTCCTTTACGTCGATTTTCTTAAATCCGTTTTCTTCCTGAGCAAACGCACAGCTGGTTATCAGGCTCACCAGGCATGTAGCAATAATTTTCTTTTTCATTTTTTGTGTTTTATGTTTTTGTGTTTTTTGCTGCAAATTTACTGAAAAATCAATCAAAATCGGTCAAAGAGTAGTGAAGATGTGTTATGAGTGCTGCTTTTTTAATGAAAAATGAGTATTTTTGTGGGCAAATTTAAAAGCGGCGACACATGATAACAAGGGACAGCATAGAGACGGCATATAGTTTTCTGCACCAGAAGCGGAATGTTTATGTTCATTCCTCGCTCGACTGGCAGCGGGACGACATTGAGTATGCCATTGCTTCGTATGCTGATGCCATGAGTCTGGATTTGCTTGACGAGATATCTGATGGAAGGACTGACTTCCTGCGAGACCATCAGCGGTTTGAAGCCGACATAACAGCGGCGGTAGAACGCTTGGAGAGTATGCTATACCCCCCAAAAAACACTTATAAGCATGAAGAAGATTATGATTATTGACGGAGGCCCCAGAAGGAATTTCAACACGGCCTCGATGTTGCAGAAGTTTGCCGAAGGCGCAAACTCCGTGGACAGTGCGATTGAAGTAAAAACGGTGCGTCTTTACGGGCTAGACTACAAGGGCTGTATGGCGTGCATGGCTTGCAAGATAAAGGGCAAGGCTTCAAACCTGTGTAAATTCAAGGATGCCCTCACTCCGGTTCTGGAGGAGATTGCCCAGGCCGACGGCCTTGTGCTGGGTTCGCCCAACTATTTCGGAGAGGTGACGGGGCAGATGCGCACTTTCCTGGAGCGTCTGGCGTTTCCCTGGCTTTCCTACAACGACCGCAGCCTGACGGCTCCGAAGCGGATGCCCGTGTTGCTGATAGAAACTCAGAACGGCACGCAGGAGTATAACAATTGCAATGGTTACGGCTCGATGGAGTATTGCATCACGCAAGCGCTGGGACAGCTCGAAAAGCTCACTGCCTACAACACTTATCAGGTGAAGAACTACGACCGCTATGCCGAGCTTTATCAGAAAGGGCTGATTGCCGCCGCCGAATATGACGTGGCAAAGCAGAGCTATGAGAAGGCTCAAGCCGCTGTGCGACAGGCCGAGCTGGGAGTCACTGGCGACCAATACAGCGTGAAACAGGCACAAGAGTCGGTGCGCATGGCACAACAAAATGTTGAGAAAGCCCGCACTAACCTCAGTTATGCCACCATCTATTCTCCCATCGACGGAGTGGTAATCTCAAAAGACGTGGAGGAAGGCCAGACGGTGGCTTCGTCGTTCAGCACCCCAACCCTATTTACCATTGCGCAAGACCTGAACGACATGCAGGTGATTGCCAACGTTGACGAAGCCGATATTGGCAACGTGCGCGAAGGACAACGTGTGACATTCACCGTTGACGCTTTCTCCAACGACACCTTCACAGGACAAGTTAAGCAGGTGCGGCAAAAGGCCACTACCACCAACAATGTCGTGACCTATGAGGTGGTGATAACAGCCCCCAACAACGACCTGAAACTCAAGCCAGGCATGACAGCCAACATAACCATCTACACCCTTGAGCTTCCCGACGTGATCAGCGTGCCTTCCAAGGCACTGCGCTTCACTCCCGAAGCCTCGGTGGTAGGTAAAAAGTACAAGATTCGTGACATCAACGCCTCGCACAAGCTGTGGACTCTGGAGAACAACGTCTTCACCGCTCATGCCGTGGATATAGGCACTACCGACGGCACACGCACCGAGATTACTGGCGGCTTGAAACAAGGCACAGAGGTGGTTGTAGATATCAAGACCGCCTCACAAGAGGGCAATTCCCCTGGAGGAGCACCGCAAACCGGCGACCAGCAAAGCACCAGCGAGTCATCGCCATTCTCTCCCAAGCCCCCCGGTAAGAAAAAATAAGAAGAAATAAAAACAATGGGATAATCGAGAGTAAATATTTCACTACTCCACTATTCTACTGCTCTACTATTCCACTATTCTACTGCTCTACTATTCCACTACTCTACTATTTCTCCAATGAAACCAATTATAGAACTTGAAAATATCAGGCGCGACTTCATCGTGGGCGAAGAAACGGTTCACGCCCTGCGCGGGGTGTCATTCACCATTAACGAGGGGGAATTCGTCACCATCATGGGAACATCTGGCTCGGGAAAGTCCACGCTGCTCAACATTCTGGGATGTCTCGACACTCCCACCAGTGGAGAGTATAGGCTCGACGGTACGCCGGTGCGCACCATGAGCAAGAGTCAGCGCGCTGTGTTGCGAAACCGCAAGATAGGGTTTGTGTTCCAAAATTACAATCTGCTTGCCAAGACCACCGCCGTCGAGAACGTGGAGCTGCCGCTGATGTATAACAGCGCCGTGAGTGCCCGTGAGCGCCACGAGCGAGCCGTCACAGCCCTGACACGGGTAGGGCTGGAGAAACGCCTGAACCACAAGAGCAATCAGATGTCGGGTGGACAGATGCAACGTGTGGCAATCGCGCGAGCACTTGTCAACGACCCCGCCGTGATACTTGCCGATGAGGCCACCGGCAACCTCGACACGCGCACCTCGTTTGAGATTCTCGTACTCTTCCAGGAGCTGCACCGCGAGGGCCGCACCATCATTTTTGTGACCCACAACCCCGAGATTGCGCAGTACAGCAGCCGCAACATCGTCCTTAGAGACGGCAAGGTGCGCGAAGACATCACCAACGACAATATCCTTGATGCCGCCAAGAAACTTGCCGAGCTTCCAGTCCAGGAAGATTGACTCTAAGCACCACATTACATAATTATAGAACACACCCAGCAAACATGAATACCGCCAATTTATTCAAAATAGCTCTCAAGGCCATCAACAGCAACAAGATGCGAAGTTTCTTGACAATGCTCGGCATCATCATTGGTGTGGGGTCGGTGATTGCCATGCTCGCCATAGGACAGGGGTCGAAGGTGAGCATACAGAAGCAAATCTCGGAGATGGGCTCTAACATGATTATGATTAATCCTGGCGCCGACCGTGGACCAGGCGGAGCGAGAATGAGTGCCGACGACATGCAGACGCTAACGCTTGCCGACTATCAGGACATCGTTGACCAGAACAAATATCTCGCCGCCGTGAGTCCTTATGTGTCAACTGGTGGGCAGCTCATCTTCGGCAACAACAACTACCAGTCGAGCGTGAGTGGCGTGAGCTTGGGATATCTCACCATACGCCAGCTCACAGTGGAGCAGGGTGAGATGTTTACCGAAGCCGACATCAATTCCAGCGCAAAGGTGTGTGTGGTGGGCAAGACCATCGTCGATAATCTGTTCCCCAGTGGCAGCGACCCGGTGGGGCAGGTGATACGCTTCAACAAGATTCCCATCAAGATTGTGGGTGTGCTCAAGAGCAAGGGCTATAACTCCATGGGCATGGATCAAGACGACATAGTGCTTATGCCTTACACAACAGTGATGAAGCGCATGTTGGCGCAAACCTATCTGTCGAGCATCTATGCCAGTGCCATTACCGAGGACATGACCGAAAAGGCCATCGACGATGTGTCCGACATATTGCGCACCAACCACAAGATCAAAGAGGGCGAAGACGACGACTTCTCCATACGCTCGCAGGAGGAAATCAGCTCGATGATGAATTCCACCACCGACATGATGACCACCTTGCTGGCGTGCATCGCTGGCATCTCGCTGGTGGTTGGCGGCATCGGCATCATGAACATCATGTATGTGTCGGTAACTGAGCGCACCAAGGAGATTGGGCTACGCATGAGCGTGGGAGCACGCGGAGTTGACATCCTTAGCCAGTTCCTTATTGAGTCTATCCTCATCAGTGTGACAGGTGGTATAATTGGTGTTATTTTAGGTGTGGCGGCATCTTTTATCCTCAAGTCAATACTACACTGGCCCATCAGCATCGAGTGGTGGACCGTGATACTCTCGTTTGTGGTGTGCTCCATTACCGGTGTGTTCTTCGGGTGGTATCCCGCCAAGAAGGCCGCCAACCTCGACCCCATCGAGGCTCTGCGCTACGAATGATGATTTTTGCCACACTTTTTGAAAAATAATTGAAAAACAACTATCTTTGCACTATGGGAAAGAAGGTAACATTTAATAGAACCACCTTAATACATCTCCTGTGCTGGGGCTTGATTTTGGCATTTCCGGTCTTTCTGTATCGCCCAAACGACACGATGACCGATGCTCTGAGGCACTACCTGCGCTCGTTGGGTGGAACATTGTGTTACATGGCAATATTCTACCTTAACTATATTTACCTAGTGCCCAAGTTGCTCTTTATGGACAAGCGCAAGCGATTTGTGTTTTACAATATTTTTGCGATATTTGTTCTTGTTTCCTTTATGACATGGTGGTGGCACATAGTGGGAGAATTGTTCCCAAACTCAAATCCCATGCAGCTGCCCTTTAATGCGCCACCCAGGTGGACGCGCTTTGTGCAGATGGCGTTTATGCTGATTCTCGTGATAGGGCTTAGTGTCGCCATTCGCTTGGGTCAGCGATGGCAAAAATTGCAGGAAGCGAAGAATGAGGCGGAGCGCATACGCAGTGACGCCGAGCTCAAGAACTTGCGCAACCAGCTTAACCCTCACTTCCTGCTCAACACCCTTAACAACATCTACGCCCTCATCGCCTTCGACCCCGACAAGGCACAGATGGCGGTGGGCGAGCTTAGCAAGCTGCTGCGCCATGCGCTCTATGATAATCAAAATAAATTTGTGCCACTCTACAAGGAGGTGGAGTTTATAAAGAATTACATCGAACTGATGAAAATCAGGGTCACTAATAATGTTAAAATCACAACCAACATCGATATCGAGGACGACGATTCTACACCCATCGCTCCACTGATTTTTATTTCGCTCATCGAGAACGCTTTTAAGCACGGTGTATCGCAGGCGGGAGACGGAGAAATCGACATCACCCTCACCAACAACGACGATAAAATCACATGCGAGATAGTGAACACCAATCATCCCAAGCGCAACAACGACAAGAGTGGTTCGGGAATAGGACTTGAGCAGGTGGCAAAACGCTTGGAACTCATGTACCCCGGCCATTACACTTGGGAAAAGGGCTTAGACTCTACTACTAATAAATATTTCTCTAAGATAGTCTTATCTCGGGGATAGGATTAACGAGTAACGGGAAAAATAACTGACAAGGCGCGCTTGTCCCCACTTAACCCTTAACCCTTACCATTTAACCCTTACCACTTAAATAGCTATGATAATTAAATGCGCAATAATCGATGATGAGCCTCTGGCGGTGGAGCTGCTGGTGAGCTATGTGAAGAAGATACCGTTCATGGAGCTGCACGGCAAGTACTCCAATGCCGTTGACGCTATGAAAGGTATCGCCGAAGACCCTGTAGATGTGGTGTTTCTCGACATACAGATGCCCGAGTTGAACGGGTTGGAGCTCTCAAAGATGCTGCCCGAGGCGACGCGTGTGGTGTTCACTACCGCTTTTGAGCAGTATGCCATCGACGGCTACCGCATCAATGCCCTCGACTACCTGCTCAAGCCCATCTCCTACCCAGAGTTCCTTGAGGCGTGCAACAAGGCGTTGCAGTGGTTCACTATGGTTCAGCAGGCCGAGGAGTCGAAGGAGCCTGAGGTGACGAGCATCTTCGTCAAGAGCGAGTACAAACTGCTGCAAATCGACCTCGACGACATCCGTTACATCGAGGGTCTGAAGGACTATGTGAAAATCTACACCGAGCAGTCTCCTCACCCCATCCTCTCGCTCATGAACATGAAGGCGATGGAGCAGATGCTGCCCTCCTCACGCTTCATCAGGGTTCACCGCTCCTACATCGTTCAGAAGAGCAAAATCAAGGAAATCGACCGCAACCGCCTCGTCTTTGGCGATGTCTATATCCCCATAGGCGACAGCTACAAGCAAGCCTTCCAAGACTTCTTGGGGAGGTAAATTTTTATAAGCCAAAGCAATGAAACATCGGGGCCTATCGACCTCGATGTTTCATTTTTTGTGGCAACTGCCGTTGCGTGTGCCATGAGAGGCACTATTTCTTGTCCTTCTTAAAGTGGTCGTTATACATCTTGATGCCAAAGATGATGGCGCTCATGATGGTGGTGAGACTGTTAGCGATGAACAGCGGCCAGTTGCCAGTGAGCAAACCATTGACAGCAAATAAGATGCTGCCCAATCCCATAAGCAGGAATGTGCCGGTGGCAATGTCGTCGGTGCGACGTGTGCGGATGGTGTGGATGGTTTGGGGCAGATAGCCTAACACTAAGCAAATGGTTGCCGCATACCCCACGATGTTTATAATATCCATATCTTACATTAGTTTAAATAATAAAACATATAATTCTACTTTATCTCTTTCATCAGCTCCTTGGTGGCAGTGATGAGCTGGTCGTCAACACCTTTCACCACTGTGGCTGGGTCGTTGAGAACTTTGATGTCGGGCTCGAGCTGGGTGTTCTCCAGGTAGGAGCCGTCGGGCAGACGATAGCCGATGATGGGCATGCCGTAGATGAGCGAGGGGTCTTGCAGCGTCTCCCACGACACGCTGCTCATAGTGCCTGGCACAGGCATTCCCACGAGCTTGCCGATGCCCGTGTGCTGATACACCCATGGCGTGCCGTGAGCGTTGCTGTAGCAAGCCTCGCACTGCACCATGATGCTGGGTTTGTTCCAGCGTCGGCTGGGCATGTCGCACGCCTCACGGCCGCGTATGACCTGTGTGAAATATTTCTTGCCGCTGAAGAACACCTCGATGTCCTCGTGCAGACGTCCACCGCCGTTGAAGCGTATGTCGATGACGATACCGTCTTTTTTGTAATATTTACCCATAACCTGGCTATACACCTCGCGGTAGCTCTCATCGTTCATCGACTGGATGTGGACGTATCCCAAGCGTCCCCCCGACAGGCTATCTACTATGTGCGCGTTGCGCTTAACCCATCGCTTGTAGAGCAGGTTGTTCATTGCGCCGTTGGTGATGGGCAGGATCACCTCCTCAAAGGTGTCACCGCCCTTGTCGCGAATGGTAACCAGGGTCTTCTTGCCCGCCAGTCCGTTGAGCAACTGAGTGTAGTCGTTCTCGTCGTTGATCTCGATGCCATTGATTTTCTCCACAATCATGCCCTTGCGCACCTTGCTCGTAGAGCGTGCGAATGGGCCTTTCTCTACCACCTCATCAATCTTAAGCCCCTTGCCGGTGTAGGACCAGTCAAAGAGCAGACCCATGTTGGCGGTTGCCTCGCTGCCACCACTCGGATAGTAACGGCCGCCCGAGTGTGATACATTGAGTTCGCCCAGCAGCTCGCTAAGCAGGTTGGCGTAGTCATAGTTATTGTTGATGTGTGGGAGGAATTTGCGGTAGGCGTCACACATCATGTCCCACTTGCAGCCATTGAGGTCGGTGCGGAAGAAGCGCTTATTCACTTGATGCTGCACATGGTTGAACATGTATTCACGCTCGGCAGCCAGGTTCATTTTCACCTCGGCCTTGTAGTTGATGGGCGTGAGTTTGTCGCTGGCTACGGTGAGCTTGTTCATGGTTGATCCCAAGACAAACATCTCCTTGCCGTCCTTGCCCATTTGGATATTGGCCCATCCCGAGTTCATCTTGTTGATAAGCTTTGTTGAGTGCTTGCGCATGTCGAGCTTCCACAGGTCATATCCGCTCTCAAACTTCGACAGGTAATATAGGTTGTCGCCGTTGTCGGTGACCATAGCGCTGGCGATGCTGCTGGAGTTAGGCGTGAGTCTCACCACGCGGTCCTCGATGCCGTCAAGTTCAACAACGATATCTTTCACCTCATCTTTCTTCTCGGCCTCTTTGTCATCTTTCTTTTTGTTCTTCTTTTCTTCCTCGGCCTTCTTCTTGTCGGCCTCTTTCTTGGCTTCCTTCTCGGCTTCCTTTACAAGCTCGTAGTCTTCCTTGCTCATGCGATATTTGTCGTAGGCGTCTTGGTTGACAAATGCCAGCAGCACGTCGTCTTGCGAGCCCCAAGAGCCATGGGCACGCATACCGTAGCGGTTGCTGGTGAAGAGGATAGCGTTGCCCTCCATTACCCACTTGGGAGCCTCGCTGAAGTATCCGCTGCCAGTGATATTAGTGATTTTGCCTCCTTCGGCGCTCACAATGCCCACATCGGTGTAAGGGTCACGCTGGTTGGCGATATAGTTGAGTGTGAACCACTTGCTGTCGGGCGACCAGGAGTAGTCAAAGCCGCCGTTGGTCTCATACCATGTGCTGCCGTCGGTCACCTGATGCACATTCTTGCTTTTAAGATCCATTACCATGAGGCGGTTGCGGTCTTCGATAAAGGCGAGCTTCTTACCGTCGGGGCTAACGTCGGGGGCGGGGCGCTCAACGGTGCTTGACGGCAGCAAGATTTCCTCTGTGATGGTGGTGGCGTTGGGGAAGTTGGGATCTTCCTTGCGCTCGATAGATGCCTTTACCAGCTGCCAGTTGCCATTACGCTCGGTAGCATAATATAGGGTGCGGTTGTCGCTGCCCCACGATAGTCCATTCTCGGCCTCGGGGGTGGTGGTGATGCGCTTTGTGGTGCCATACTCTACTGAGGTGACAAATACTTCACCTCGAGCTATGAATGCCACCTGCTTGCCGTCGGGCGATGCCACAGCGGCGGTAGCGCCTTTTGTCATGGTGGTGCGCAGCACATCCTCTGAGTCGTCGTGATAGAGGTCAATCTTTACCTTGGTGGGCTTGCCCGAGGGGGCTTGTGTGTAGAGCTCGCCGTCGTAGGTGTAGCACAAAGTGCCGTTATTGGCTATCGACAGGAAGCGCACAGGGTGGGTCTTGAACGAGGTCACGGCTTTGATGGCACTTGGCTGGTCGATGGGGAACTGATACACGTTCATCGAGCCGCCATTGCGCTCGCTCAGGATATAGACAGTGCGACCATCGGCGCTGAGCACAGGGCTGCGGTCCTCGCCGGCATGGTTGGTGAGATTGGTGTGTTGTCCAGTGGCGGCATCATACTTCCAAATGTCGCGTGTGACGCTGCTGGTGTGATGCTTGCGCCAGGCATCCTCCATACCTTTCTGGTCCTGATAGACCATGAACTTGCCTTTGCTGTCCCAGTTGAGTTCCTCGGCAGGAGTGCCCAGCACCTGAGTGGTGCGCCCGCCAGTCACAGGCACCTTATAGACTTCGGTAAGCCGCGAGCTGGGGAAAAGCGCGCTGCTTGCGGGGTCTTGTATTGCTGCAGAGAAGAAAATGTACTTGCTGTCGTTGCTGAAGGCCCATGGCAGCTCGCTTGCGGAGTTGGTGGTGAGCCGGGTTGGTGCGCCACCTGTCGATGGCATGACATAGACATCAAAGTTGCCCTTACGGTCGCTGGCGAAGGCGATTTTTTTGCCGTCGGGCGACCACACGGGGTTACATTCATAACTGGGCTGAGTGGTGAGCTGAACAGCCTGTCCGCCACCTGTCGCCACTTTGTAGATGTCGCCTTTGTAGCAGAACGCTATTTCGCGTCCGTCGGGCGAGATTTTGGCATAACGTAGCCACAACGGTGTCTCGGCGAGAGTAGTCGTGGCAATCACAGCAGCTATTGCTGCAAATAAAAACTTAATCTTCATAAAATATTATATAGGTTATGTGTTGGTTTCAAAAAGTCTCGTTTCTTTCAACAAGTGCAAAATTACTGAGATTTTCTCAAATGACCATATTATAAACCGATTTTCTTAAGTCGAAAGCCCTTTATTACCATCTGCCGTCTCATTTTCCGAGCAGAATATCATAAAGCACGCTCAGGTCGTAGGCTGTGACGCATCCGTCACCATCAATGTCGCATGTGCCTTCATATTGTGAGTTGCCATTTAGAATATAGTCATATAGAGCAGCGAGATCGGAGACGGTGACCACTCCGTCCATGTTCACATCGCCGGTAACACCACCACTGCTCGTGTCGCTGCCAAAGAGGATCTCGCAAAGCATTATCAGGTCGGTGGAAGTGATAAAACCGTCACCATTCATGTCGCAATTGATGGTGTATTGCAGGTTGTTGTTGATGAGATAATCGATGAGGGCAAAGATGTCGTAGGCAGTGACCACTCCATCCATGTTCACGTCGCCCTTTACCCCCCACTGCGTGTTGAGCCACGCCACTTTCTTGGAAATCACATCAAGGTACTCTTGTGGCTTGTCGGGCGTGTGGCTGCTGGCATAGGCTGACCAGCGCATGCAGTCGTGTTGCTCGGCTTCGGTAATCATGTGACGCCAATGCCATGCGTAATCAACAATTTTATTAAGCACGTGATTGGTGCAGAACTCATGCCACACTGCGCGCACCTCTTGCTGAAATCTCGGAAACTTGAGCACTTCCTTTATCCACAAGAAAGAGTATTGTGTTTCGTAGTCAAAGATGAAATGGTCGCCGGTAGTGTTCTCCTGGAAGAAACTGTTATCGAAATCCCATACTGGTCCGAACTTCAGCTTCTCGTTCCACCCTAAGTCCTTATAGAGGAACAGGCTTCCTGAGAATGCCTCCACATTTTCCATCACCTCGTGGATGACGTAGAACCTCGCCAGTGTGCCCATGTCAAGAATCTGCTCCCAGCCCTGGTCGCTCTTGTCGGGCACATAGATGCAGCTGTCGGCACGATGCAGCAGGTCGTGGATGTAACGGCGCTGCATGGGAGATAGCACTTCGGGCGACTGTGTGATGAACGCGAAACGAGGGTTTGCAGGGTCGTCGTTCTGGTGTTGGGCAATGACGACGTTGCCGTCGTCGGTAAGCTCGAGCAGCCATCCTCCCGTTACGTTGTCGGGGATCTCCTCCATGTCGGCTTGCTCCATGATGTCAACTCTGCCGTCTTCTACCCTGATTTTCTCGCACAGGAAATAAAGTCCCGCATATTCACCGTTAAGCACCAATTCCACTGGCACTTGTGTGGGAGTGTAGGGCATGTTGAGCTGCCGGCTCATCTCAAAGCCGATAGCGTTACGCAGATAACCGCTGAAGTCGTTGTAATGCGCCAGCAGCGCGAAGTGGCGGCTACGGTCAAGTCCGAGCGGCGACTGCTTGGTTGCAAACTTAATCTTATAGGGCTTCTTGTTAGAGTTCTTCCATGTCCAGTTGCCACGTCCTTTCACCTCGATGGCAAGGGGTGCCTCGCTTGTGGCGAGGGGCTGACAGGCGTCGTCAATCCACAGATTACCTTCAATGTAATAATCTTTACTTGCGATTGTCACAGAGTCGATGGTATTGAGATAAATTACCGGCAGCGAGCCCGAAACGTTGGCATCATAGCTGTAGTCGGGACGCCAGTAGCCGTTGCTTATAGGTCGGTCGTTGATAGGGTAGAATACCCATTGTGACGATTTGCTCCAGTCTATATCCACTTTTGAAGAAAGGCTGGTGCGTCGCAAGTTGTCGTCGTTAGCATCATTCAGGCTGTCGAGGAACTGGCTTAGCCTAATGTTGTAGGTTCCTGTCGCGACATCGGTCTCTACAAAAGTGAAGTAGTCAAGATCATTAACACGAGTGCTTAGGGTGGCTTGCCACCAGTTTCGATCAGTGTAGGGTGTCATGTTAAAGACTTGTGTGTAAGGCCTTGTCACGCTGCCCACAATCATCTTTACCTGTGAGAACTGTTGCCTGCTATTGTCAAAACAGTAGTTGCCTGGCATGAGGTTGAGCGCAGTGGTCGCGCTGGCACAAAGCAGTACCAGCACCAGCGTTATAGCGATGCGCGTCGATGTGTTGCCACAAAACCTCATAAAAAGATATATCTTTATTATAGAAAACGTTTTGAGACGCACCGCTATTGTGCATAAAAAACAAAAAGGTCCATGCCAGTCGCGGCATGGACCTTTCTTAGATGCTTTGTTTCAAGCGAGATGCTTAAGCTTCGGGCTTAGCTTCTTCTTTAGTCTGGGCCGAAGCCTGCTCAGCCTCGGCGGGAGCTGCGGCGTCCTTGTTCGCCGATACTTCTTGCGAAGCCTCTTTTGAAGCTACTGCGCTGGTCGAAGCCTCAGGTGCGCTCTGCACGTTCTCGGTGCTTGCTTGAGCGCTTATCACCTGAGCGATACCTGTAGCGGTTTTGTTCTCACAAGAAACAAAAGTCATTGCAAAAACTGCTGCGAATAATAAAACTAACTTTTTCATAATAATAAATTTTAAATGATTAATAAAATATTTTTAATAAAACAGTTTACGAGTTAACATGTTTACCAGCCAATGGTATTGTCATCGCCATCGGGTGACTTGTTTTGACGTTGCAAAATTATAATGGCGGTCAAGCGAGGTGTTATAATTTAGTGGACAACTTTTGTAACAACAGGGACAATCGTTGTAAATTTCGGAGCATTTTTTGTAACTACGAGGACATTTTCAATACATAATACATTGCTTTTCAATAAGTTGTAATTTCCTCAAAAATCCTCTGATTTTTTGCCTTTTTTTGGACTACAAAATGCTTTTTTTCGATAAAAAATGCCAGTTTTTTGTCGATTATTGGTAACTTTGCACATGCAAAAAAATAGTTTTTTATGAAAATTTCTATCATCAACGGTCCAAATCTGAACCTGACGGGCAAGAGAGAGCCCGAAATTTATGGCGCGCAGTCGCTCGACGACTACCTGCAACTGTTGGCTGCCGCCTATCCCGATGTGCAGTTTACATGCTACCAGAGCAACGTAGAAGGCGAGATAGTAAATGAAATTCAGCGTGTGGGATTTGATAGCGACGGAATAGTTATCAACGCTGGTGCCTACACACATTACAGCTTAGCAATCGCCGACGCGCTGCGGGCAGTAACCGCACCGGCTATTGAGGTGCACATCAGCAACATACACACTCGTGAGGAGGAGCGCCGATATTCTGAACTTGCCCCGGCTTGCGCAGGGGTCATCGCCGGCTTTGGTCTTGATAGCTATCGCCTCGCCGTAGAAGCTCTTGATGCTATGCAAAAAAAGGGTTAAAAATCGTTAGATATTTGGTGTAGTAAAGTCAATTTGTTTTATTTTTGTAATCCAAAATCTTACTATCCTATAAATAAACGATGACTAACCAAGAAATAATACGGAAAAACGGATTTTGCATCTTTGAATTGACCAAACTTGGAGATATCGATGCCACCACGCCTGTCGATAACCGTTACACAGCAATAATGTTGTGTGTTGAGGGTGAGGTATCTTTAGAGTCAAATATGCGCGAGTATCGACTCGTAAAAGGAGATTGCTTGTGTGTGGGCAATGTGCTCTATCAGCACACTATTGCAATGAGCGATGATTTTAAGGGACGCGTGCTGGTGGGCAAAAGCTCATTTGCCTTCGACTCTATCGTTGGCATTCCCTCGGGCTTCCTTGAGTCGATATATATACACCCCTTAGTTCATATCGCTGATGAAAGCGAGTGGAAACTCATCAACAACCACTTCGATAACCTATTTCTCATGCAGGACCACAACTTGGGGTCGCGTCACTTGGAGCTTGCGGGTATCACGTTCCGGTCGATATTGCTCTTGATGGCAACATTTCGTGGCTCGGACGACTCTGAGAATTCGTTCTTTAGCCATAGCGACATCTATTATAGGAATTTCATCGAGCTGCTCGACAAGCACATCAAGCAGGAGCATGAAGTGATATTCTATGCCGATCAGCTCCACATCACCGCAAAGTATCTTAACGAGGTGTGTAAGCTCAAAGGCAAGCACAAAGCCAAGGAGATAATCACTTCGTTCTTGATAGCAAAGATTAAGCAAGAGATGATAATGTCGGGCAAGTCGATTAAAACCATTGCCTATGAGTATGGCTTCTCTGACCAGTCGAGCATGGGGAAGTTCTTCACCAAGGTCGCAGGCATGCCGCCCAGCGAGTTCCGGAAAGGGTATAATGCCAGTAGGAACCTTAAAGATTAATTGGCATTCAATAATTTGAAATTTATCATAGATAGGAGGGGAGAGCTAAAAAAGCTTCTTCCCTTTTAGGTAGTAGTCTATGACGATGTTTCGCTGCGCGCCAGGGAAGGTGTTGAGCAGATTCTCTTGTGGCTGGCAGGTGTAGCGGCTCTTGAACTTGCGGTAGTCGTTATGGGCACGGATGATGGCTCCAGCATCTCCAAAATGGAACTTGGCGAGAGCCATACCAATAGCGAGGGTGTCGTAGAGACGGCGCACTATGAGCATGCGCCTGCCGTCTTTCACTGGCAGGTTCTTGTAGAGCAAGAACAGGCTGTTGCGGAAGTTTAGGTAGGTCTTGCGGGGATTGCCTTGCGGCAGACTGCCGCCACCGATGTGGTATACAACCGATTCCGGAACGACGGTGACCCGGAATCCGGCCAGCTGGATGCGCCAGCACAGGTCGATCTCCTCCATGTGGGCAAAGAAATCCACGTCGAGCCCTCCCACCTTTTTATACAGCTCGCTGCGCACCATCAGGCACGCCCCAGTAGCCCAGAAGATGTCGATGTCTTGACCGTCGTATTGTCCGTGGTCGTCTTCCACAGTTTCAAACATGCGGCCTCGGCAGTAGGGATAGCCGTGCTTGTCGATGAAGCCGCCTGCTGCACCGGCATACTCAAACATACGCTTGTCATCGTTTCGGTCGTGCAGGAGCTTGGGTTGGACTGCTCCAACCTCGGGATGAGCTTCTAAATATTGATATAGCGGTTCGAGCCACCCTTGCGGCGTGCGCACGTCACTGTTGAGCAGCACGGTGTAGCGGTAGCCTGGGGTTTGCTCTATTGCCTTGTTGTATCCTCCGGCAAAGCCGTAGTTCTTGTCGAAGACAAGAGTCTTGACTTGCGGGAACTCCTGCTCAAGCACATCGAGGCTGTCGTCGTTGCTGCCATTGTCGGCTACAATGACGTCGGCAATCTCAGTATCGGTGCCCGCAAGCACCGTGGGCAGGTACTTGCGTAGCAGCTTTGCGCCGTTCCAGTTCAATATTATTACCGCTACGGGTTTCATAAAGCACACTAATTAAACGAATTGAAACTAATTATTCGTCTTTAATGAATAAAACTCGATTTCGTTGTCTTTATTGTATCCCTCGGGGAAGGTGACGGGGCGTTTCCAGCGCTTGTGGGTCCAGAGCCAGTAGGCGGGTTCTTCCTTGATGCGTTGCTCGAGCAGACGGGCATAGCGTGTGGTGATTGAGCCTCGTGGCTCGGTGGCGATGTCGTCGCTCAGTGGCACGAGAGTGCACTCGTAGTGGCCACGCTTGAGCTTGCGCATGTCAAAATAGGCAGCCCTGCAATGCAGCTTGCGGCCTATCGCCTCGGGGCCCGTGAGGATTGCCGTGGGGTGATGCAGGAAGTCGAGCACGTGGTCCTGGTCGTTGGGCAAGGGGTGCTGGTCGGCTATGAATCCTATGCCCAGATGGCAGCCTTCTCGCTCACGGCTAATCATTTCTCGCAAGATAGAATTTTTGCTGATGCACACGGTGTTGAACCTCTGTCGCAACTTGAGGAAAAAATTGTCGAACCATTCGTTCTCCAGAGGCTGATAGACCTGTCCCTGCACATCGTCTTTGTGACGCTTGCTGTCAAACCACAATGTTACCGATGTCACCCATTCCCAGTTGCCGTAGTGAGCAGCATAGAGAACTATGCTTTGCCCGTTGTCGAAAGCTTCATCAATGATGTGGGCATTGTGAAACACCATGTGCTTGCGCATCTCCTCATCGCTGATGTGCAGCATTTTGATGGTTTCAACGAAATAGTCGGTGAAGTGCCGGTAAAACTCTTTCTCAATGGCTTTGAGCTCGCTGTGGCTTTTCTCGGGGAAACATTCAGCAAGGTTGCGTCGCACCACTTTCTTGCGGTAGCCAATCAGGTGATAAACAAAGAAGTACAGTACATCGGCGTGCAGATACAGCACTCGCCACGGCATCAACGCCAGCAGGTGCAGTACCCATCCGATGGGTGCGTACAATATGTTTCTTAAAGTTTTCAGTTTTTTATTTCTAATTCTTCTCGACTATATAGAAATTATAGATTGACTAGAACTATGACTAATTGTTTATATCCACACTCAGGTCGTCGTTTATCGTGTTGCCTAAGAGCACTGGCACAACGGTGTTGACCAAGTGCTTGCGGTAGGGGGCATTGACGCGGATGTAGTTGTCGGTGAAGCCGTGCATCACGTCGCTGCCGGCTGGCGGTTGCTCAAAGAGCACGGGGCGCTCGGTGCCGAGGTATCGCTCCACGAACTCGCGCTGCCGACGGTCGCTAAGCTCCATCATGCGTGCCACGCGTGCGTCGCGCTCGGCTTTAGGCACGATGTAAGGGATGCGCAGCGCCTGGGTGCCTGGTCGCTCGCTGTAGGGGAACACATGCAGGTGTTGCACCCCTAACGATGCGATAAACTGTAGCGAGTCGTCGAAATATTCAGGTGTCTCGCCTCGCGTGCCCACCATCACATCCACGCCGATGAAAGCGTGTGGTATCACTCGGTGGATGTGTTCCACCTTTGTGGCGAAGAGGTCGCGGGTGTAGTGGCGGCGCATGAGCCGCAGCACCTCGTCGTTGCCGCACTGCAGCGGAATGTGGAAGTGTGGCATGAAAGCGCGAGATGTGGCGCACCAGTCAATCACCTCGTCGTCGAGCAGGTCGGGCTCTATCGACGAGATGCGGTAGCGCTCTATACCCTCCACACTGTCGAGGGCTTTCAGCAAGTCAAGGAAATGCTCGCCGGTGTTCTTGCCAAAGTCGCCGATGTTCACGCCCGTGATTACTATCTCCTTGCCGCCGCGCCGCGCCACGTCTTGTGCCTGCTCCACAAGCGAGGCAATGGTTCCGCTGCGGCTGCGGCCACGAGCCAGCGGGATGGTACAGTAGCTGCAGTAGTAGTCGCAGCCATCCTGCACCTTGAGGAAATAGCGGGTGCGGTCGCCGCACTCGCACGAGGGCGAGAAGCGGCGTATGTCCTTGTGTGGTGTTACGGCAAGGGTGTCGCGCTTGTTGCTGAGCCACTGCTCGATGTAATCAACCACTTCGCCCTTCTGCTCGTTGCCGAGCACGATGTCCACTCCAGGAATCTCGGCAATATTCTTGCCTTGCAGCTGGGCGTAGCAGCCCGTTACCACTACCAGCGCATCGGGATAGCGGCGAATGAGGTTGCGGATGCTCTGGCGGCACTTGCGGTCGGCAAGGGCGGTGACGCTGCACGTGTTCACCACGCAGATGTCGGGGCACTCGTCGTCGCCCTTCACGGTGGTGGCGACGCCCCTCTCGCGCAGTTGCTGCCCAATGGTTGCGCTCTCCGAGAAGTTGAGTTTGCATCCCAGAGTCACAAATTTCACCTTATGTAAAGCCACCTCTTTCATTGTCAAAACAAAATGATGCGCAAAGTTACAAATAATCTGCCACACCATCGCAATAAAAACATTTTTTTGCTTTGTCGCTTCGATAGTTGAGGATTGGTTTATTTTTTGAACTTTGAGGTCTTTATATAATTTATCACCTATGTTTACGTTAATATTATGTACTGAGTCCACTTTAAAAAGTGGCATTTTGTGCTGATTCAAATATTCAAACGATTAAAGACGATTAAAAACTAATTGAATATCAATTAAATAAAATTCGTTGAAATTAGTTTAATTCGTGTGCTTTTATTTTTTAAAGTGGACTCAATAGTTGAGAGGGGAGAGTTGAGAGAGTAGAGAGGAAAATGAACTCGTCCACTCGATTACTCGCCCACTCGAGGTAACGAAGAGAAATATCAACAAAATAATATTAACATCATAAACCGTAATTAACTATGGATAAGTATCAAATGAGAGAGGTCATCGCTAAGCGTGCCGCCAAAGAGCTGCACGACGGTGACGTAGTGAATTTGGGTATTGGTATCCCAACATTGATTCCTAACTACCTGCCTGAAGGTGTAGAGGTTACTCTGCAAACCGAGAACGGCGCTATGGGCATGGGTCCAACACCTGCCGAGGGCGAGGAAGACAAGAACTTGATTAACGCTGGTGGCGGTTTCATCACTTTGGAGCCAGGCGCTTGCACTTTTGACTCGGCAACTTCGTTTGCCATCATCCGTGGCGGGCACGTGAACGTGTCGTTCCTCGGTGCTTTGCAAGTTGACGAGAAGGGAAATCTCGCCAACTGGATTATTCCTGGCAAGATGGCTCCCGGCATGGGTGGTGCTATGGACCTCGTGGTAGGTGCTAAGCGTGTGATTCTCACTATGGAGCACACTCAGAAGGGCAACCACAAGATTTTGAAAGAGTGCACCTTGCCACTCACCGCTGCCGGTCAGGTCGAT
This sequence comes from uncultured Prevotellaceae bacterium, assembly GCA_937892085.1. Classification (GTDB taxonomy): domain Bacteria; phylum Bacteroidota; class Bacteroidia; order Bacteroidales; family Muribaculaceae; genus Sodaliphilus. Next base: position 4,701 of record CALAVD010000213.1, on the reverse strand, counting down.
ATGATTATCACCGAAATGGGTGTTATGGACATCACCCCCGAGGGCATCGTTCTGCGTGAGCTGCATCCAGAGTTCACCGTTGAGCAGGTTCAGGAAGCTACTGGCGCCACACTCATCATTGATCCAAACCTCAAACCAATGGATATCTAATTAAGTTTTTAAGTTGTAAGTGTTAAGTTTTAAGTTTATTTTTCTTCAAAAAATGGTGGATTATAAACATTTAGCACTTATCACTTAATTCTTAACGCTTATCATTGTTATGGATTACAATTTCTTGAAAATAGAGACTTTAGATGGCATCACCATCTTGAAAATCTCGGCGCCAAAGTCGCTAAATGCTCTCAACTCCACCATACTGAATGAGCTTGACAACTTTGTTGACAGCATTGACCCTGCCACTCGCGTGCTCATCATCACCGGTGATGGCGAAAAATCGTTTGTCGCTGGGGCCGACATTAGCGAGATGGCTCACCTCGATGAGCAAGAAGGCTATGAGTTTGGCAAGCTGGGTGCTGCGGTGTTTCGTAAGATAGAAGTGCTGCCCATCCCCGTGATAGCCGCTGTCAACGGTTTTGCATTAGGAGGTGGCTGCGAGCTCGCTATGGCGTGCGACATCCGCATCGCATCGGTGAAGGCGAAATTCGGTCAACCTGAGGTGGGCTTGGGCATCATTCCCGGCTTCTCAGGTACTTATCGCCTGCCTAAGCTCGTGGGTCAAGGCTATGCCAAGGAGATGATATATACAGGCAAGGTGATTCGTGCCGACGAAGCGTTGCGCATAGGTTTGGTGAACTCTATCCACGAGCCCGAGGAGCTGATGCCCGCTGCCGTTGAGATGGCCAAGAAGATGCTCGCCTGTGCTCCCGTGGCAATCTGCCTCGCCAAGCTGAGCATTAACGAGAACTATGACCTCAATGCTCCCGAGGCTCTTGAGCTTGAGAGCAAACTCTTTGGCAAGTGCTTCGCTACAGCCGACCAGAAGGAGGGCATGGATGCGTTCTTGAATAAGCGTCCCGCCAAATTCGAAGGAAAATAAATTCAATAATCATTAAATAACAAAAACTATGAAAATTTGTGTAATTGGAACCGGAACAATGGCTAAGGGTATTGTCAAGGCGTTTGCCGCCAAGATGCCTGTAGTCATGAAGAGCCGCACCGATGCCAGCCTTGAGAAGGCAATGGCGTCAATCTCTAAGGGTTATAACAAACTCGTGGAGAAGGGAAAAATCACCCAAGAGAAGATGGATGCCATCTTGGCAAACATCACCACCACTACCGACTACGCTACATTTGCCGATGCCGACCTCGTAATCGAGGCTGCCGTTGAGAACATGCAGCTCAAGAAGGAAGTGTTCATGGAGCTTGACAAAATCTGCAAGCCCGAGACAATCTTCGCTACCAACTCATCGTCACTGTCAATCACCGAGATTGCTGCTTGCACCAGCCGTCCCGCACAGTTCATTGGCTGCCATTTCTTCAACCCTGCCGACCGCATGGCACTCGTTGAGGTAATCAAGGGTCAGCTCACCAGTGATGAGACAGCACAGTGCATTATCGACCTCACCACCGAGATAGGCAAGACTCCAGTTCCCGTGAACGAGGCTCCAGGCTTTGTGGTTAACCGCATTCTCATCCCGATGATCAACGAGGCAGTGGGCATCCTTGCCGACGGCATTGCCAGCGCCGAGGACATCGACAAGTGCATGATGCTTGGCGCTAACCACCCAATGGGTCCCTTGGCTCTCGCCGACCTCATCGGTAACGATGTGAATCTCGCCATCATGGAGGTGCTCTACAACGAGTTTGGCGATCCCAAGTATCGTCCTCATCCATTGTTGAGAAAGATGGTTCGCGCAGGCTTGCTTGGTCGCAAGACTGGTGAAGGCTTCTACAAATATTAAAGCTGACGAGGAACAAGCCGACGAGCTGACAAGACAGTAGCAATTGCTGCCAAGCGGATGAGGTAAGCCTCGTCCCAACAGCCTCCTACCATTGCCTTGTTTACTTGTTTCTCGTCAGCTTGTTAGCTAAAACTAAAAACTAATAAACTATTAACTAAAGACTTATATGGATTTTAGCTATTCAAAGACAGAACAACTTTTCCTGCAAATGATTCGTGAGTTTGCCGAGAAAGAGGTAAAACCTCTGGCAGCTGAGGTCGATGAGCAGGAACGCTTCCCCATCGAAACAGTGGAGAAGATGGGTAAGCTGGGTATCATGGGAATTCCCGTGCCCAAGCAGTATGGCGGTGCAGGTGGCACTGTGCAGATGTACATCATGGCTGTTGAGGAGCTCTCGAGAGTGTGTGCCACCACTGGCGTAGTTCTCTCGGCTCACACCTCGCTGTGCATGGCTCCTATCATGGAGCACGGCACCGAGGAGCAGAAGATGAAATACTTGCCCAAGCTCGCTTCGGGTGAGTGGATTGGCGCCTTCGGTCTTACCGAGCCCAATGCCGGTACCGATGCTGCTATGCAGCAGACTATGGCGGTAGATGCCGGCGACAAGTGGATTTTAAATGGCTCGAAGATTTTCATTACCAACGCTTCTTATGCCAACGTATTCATCGTGATGGCGATGACCGACAAGTCGAAAGGCACCAAAGGCATCTCGGCGTTCATCGTGGAGAGAGGAATGCCCGGTTTCTCAATCGGCAAGAAGGAGTTGAAGATGGGTATTCGCGGTAGCGCTACCTGCGAGCTCATTTTTGAGAATTGTGAAGTGCCCAAAGAGAACTTGCTCGGTCAACTCGGCAAGGGCTTCAGCATTGCTATGAAGACCCTCGATGGCGGTCGCATTGGTATCGCTTCCCAAGCTCTTGGCATTGCTCAGGGCGCTATGGACGAGACAGTGCGCTACACTAAGGAGCGCAAGCAATTTGGTCGTGCTATCGCTAAGTTCCAGAACACCCAGTTCCAAATGGCCGACCTCAAGACAAAGGTTGAGGCCGCCCGCTTGCTCGTGCGCAGCGCTGCTTGGAAGAAAGACAACGGCATTCCTTACAGTGCCGATGCTGCTATGGCCAAGCTCTTTGCTGCCGAGACAGCTATGGAGGTTACTACCAAGGCCGTTCAGTTCCATGGCGGCTATGGCTATACCCGTGAGTATCCTGTAGAGCGCATGATGCGCGATGCCAAGATTACCGAGATTTACGAAGGTACAAGTGAGGTTCAGCGCATGGTGATTGCTGGTCATTTATTTAAATAATCAAGGAGGACACAAGATATGAATATTATAGTTTGCGTAAAACAAGTTCCCGATACCACCGAAATCAAGATTGATCCCGTAAAGGGCACACTCATTCGCGATGGTGTACCAAGTATTATGAACCCCGATGACAAGGGCGGACTCGAACTTGCTCTCCGTCTCAAAGACGAGTGCGGAGCTAATGTTACTGTTGTCTCAATGGGTCCTCCTCAGGCCGATGTGATGCTGCGTGAGGCACTCGCTATGGGAGCCGACCGCGCCATCCTGCTGAGCGACCGCAAGTTTGCCGGTGCCGACACATTAGCTACCAGCTACGCCCTCTCAGGTCTGTGCCGCACTCTCGACTATGACCTCATCATCGCCGGCCGTCAGGCTATCGATGGTGATACCGCTCAGGTGGGTCCCGAGCTCGCTGAGCATCTTGGATTGCCACAAATTACCTACGTTGCCGACGCTAAGCGCCTTGACAACGGCAACCTTCTCGTTCACAAGGAGAACGAGGACAGCGTTCAAGTACTGGAGGTTGAGGGTAAATGCCTGCTCACAGTGCTTGCTTCGGCTTTCGAGCCACGCTACATGAGTGTGAGCGGCATCATGGAAGCTTACAACAAGGACGTGGAAGTGTGGGGCGCCGACAAGATCGACGTGGAAGAAAGCAAGCTTGGTCTTGCTGGCTCACCAACCAAGGTGTTCCGTTCGTTCCCCAAAGCCATGAAGGAGCCTGGAGAGGTTCACGAAGTGACTCCCGAAGAAGCTGTAGAGCTTATTGTTAACAAACTCAAAGAGAAACACATCATCTAAAAGTAAGACGCTATGGAAAAGAAAGATTATAAGAACGTATTTGTTTTTGCTGAACAACGTGAAGGTGTAATCCAATCCGTTGCATTCGAACTTTTGGGCAAGGCTCGTGACCTCGCCGATGTGCTTGAGGAGAATGTGGTTGCCATGTTCTTGGGATGTGGCATCAAAGATAAGGCACAGGAACTCATTGAACACGGTGCCGACGAGGTAATCGTGGTAGATGCCCCTGAACTCAAGGACTTCCTCTCGGAGCAATATGCTCAGGCTGTGTCGCAAATCGTGCTTGACCGCAAGCCTCACATCGTGCTTTATGGTGCTACCACCATTGGTCGCGACTTGGCACCCCGCTTGGCGTCACGTCTCAAGACCGGTCTTACTGCCGACTGCACCAAGCTCGAGATTCAGCCTGTGAAAGAAGAGGAGAAGGAGTTCTGCATGACTCGTCCCGCCTTTGGTGGAAACCTCATGGCTACCATTATCTGCCCGAATAACCGTCCACAAATGTCAACCGTGCGTCCTGGCGTGATGCAGAAGATGCAGCGCGACCCAAACCGCAAGGGCACAATCACTATGTTTGAGCCTAAGTTCGACACCTCGAAGTTCAAGGTTAAAGTGGTTGAGACCATCAAGGCCGACAAGAGTGTTGCCGACATTGCAGAGGCTAAGATTCTCGTTTCGGGTGGCCGTGGCGTG